>NZ_JBITCU010000039.1:0-55895 GCF_044453545.1 Streptomyces sp. NPDC051664
TCAGTGCCTGGGGCTACGGCGGTGCCTTCGCCCTGGCGGGCAGCATCGGTCTCGCCTCCGCGGTCCTCGCGTGCTTCCTCAAGGCGCCTGGCCGGGCGGAGCAGGGGGGCGTCCGCACGGCCACAGGCGCGGTCGCGAGGGAGGCGCTCTGAGCAGGAGGTGAGGGTTCGGCCCTGCCGCGCGGGGGGCAGAGCGCCGGGGTGTCCCCGCGCGGTGCCCACCGCACTGGGCCGCCCACACTCCTGACGACCACTTCTGGTCTCCCAACTGTCGCCCCGGTTCGCCGGGGCGACAGCGTTTTACCCGGCTCCGTTCTGCCCGAGCATCGACCCTGAGAGGCGATCGAGCATGTTGACATCGACACCTTCCGGTCCACGCCCGTCCACCGGTTCCCCTGGCCAGGAATCGGTCATCGACTCCCTGGTACGGGCCAACCGCGCCTACGCCGACGCGTTTCGCGACCCCGGAATGGATGTCCGTCCCGTCCTCGGAGTGGCGGTCGTGGCCTGCATGGACGCCCGAATCGACCTGCACGCCGCGCTCGGCCTCGAGCTGGGGGACTGCCACGCCATCCGCAATGCCGGTGGAGTGGTCACCGACGACACCATCCGCTCCCTCACCATCAGCCAGCGCGCCCTGAACACCCGAAGCGTCGCCCTCATCCACCACACGGGGTGCGGCCTGCAGACGCTGACCGAGGAGTTCCGGTACGAGCTGGAGCGGGAGGTCGGGCAGCGCCCGGCCTGGGCGGTGGAGTCGTTCCGGGACGTCGACCAGGACGTACGGCAGTCGATGCGGCGGGTGCGTACGTCGCCGTTTCTGCCGCACACCGACGACGTGAGGGGCTTTGTCTTCGACGTGGCGGCGGGTCTGCTGAGGGAGATCCCGGACCTCGACTGAGCGTCCCCGCGGCTTTGCGCCTTTCGAAGGGGAGTTGGGGGCCGTGGTCGTCCGACGCGTAGCACTGCGGACACCAATAGCATACTGTATGCAATGCAACGGTGCCTCACTGGTCCGCGATCCGCGGCCGAGGCCATCGGGACCGCCCGCCCGGGGCGGATCGGACATCGCACCTGAGGGGGCGCCCCGTGTCGTATCCCAGCGCACTGCATGACGTCCTGGACCACGTCATCGCTCCGGCCGGCGAACTGGCGCGCCAGGAAGGGAAGTTCCCGCGCGAGGCGGTCATGGCCCTCGGCCGGGCCGGGCTCCTCGGGCTGACCTGCTCGGCCGAACCTCCCGGTGGTGGCGCCGACTTGGCACGAGCCGCCGAGGTCGTCGCCCGGGTCATGCCCGTGTGCCCGGCCACGGCCGCGGTGCTCCAGTCCCACTACGCGGCGGCCACGGTGGTCGAGGCGTACGGCGGCCGGTGGCTGCGGGGTGAGGTCGCGGCCGGCCGCCATCTGTGCACCCTCGCGATGGTGGAGGACGGCGCCGGGGGAGCGGTGCGCTCGACGGCAGGGCGGACTGGAGGCGTGGTGGCGCTGCGGGCACGCAAGCGTGATGTGGTCGCCGCAGGCGAGGCGGACAGTTATGTCTGGTCGTCGCAACCTGTCGCCTCGGACGGTGGCCTGACACTCTGGGGCGTTCCGGCCCACGCTCCCGGCCTGTTCGTTCCGGCGCGCGCCACCGGGGCGCCGCTTGCCAGCGCCACGTCCACGGTGGTCGCGGACCCGGTGCGCGTCCCGGCCGAGGCGATGCTGGGGGCGGACGGCGAGGGTTTCGGGATTCTGCTCGGCGGCGTGCTGCCGTGGCTGCTCGAGCTGTGCGCAGTCGTCGGGTACGACGCGGTGCACCCCTCGCTGGGCGCGCTGGCGCGATCCGCTTCCGGGACCGCGCGCTCCGGCGACGGTCAGGCGTTCGCGGCCTCCGCCGCGATGGCTTTGCGGTAGGTGCGGGTGCGCTCGGTGTGCTTGCGCATGATCTCGCCGGCCCGCTCCGGGTCGCCCTTCGCGATCGCCTCGATGAGGCGGGCGTGCTCGTTCCAGGAGCCCTTGGAGCGGGAGTTGGCGATCGGGGTGTAGTACCAGCGCACCTTGCGCCCCACCTGTGCGATCAGCTCGGCGAGCACGTCGTTGCCGCCCACGGATGTGATGTAGGTGTGCAGGGCCGTGTTCGCGGCGACCAGGCGGTCGGTCGTACTCTCCGCCAGTGCGTCCACGCCCTCCTGTTGGAGCTGCCACAGGCGCTCGATGTGCTCGGGCTTGGCGTGCTGCGCAGCCAGTTGTGCGGAGTAGGTCTCCAACACCGTACGGACGTCGAGGAGTTGGGTCGCCTCCTCCTGTGTGGGGGCATGCACGAACGCGCCCTGGGCGGGCCTGAGGTCGACCCAGCCGTCCGTGTGCAGGCGCTGCAGCGCCTCGCGCACGGGCTGCCTGCTGACCCCCAGATGCTCGGCGAGATCCGATTCGACCAGATGCTGGCCCGGTTTCAGGGTGCCGCTGATGATCAGTTCTGCCAGGGCATCGGACACCGCCTGGCGCAGTGGCGTCGGGCGGGCGACGCGTCGGGCGGAGGCAGCCGTCAGGCCTTGGCTCATGCTTCTCCTGTTCCGCCCCCGAGCTCACCGAGTCGGCGGCTGTGCCGGCCGTAACCCCCGGGCGGACCGCGCGGCGGCCGATTCAGGATACAGGTTTTCGTATGCAGAGGGGTGTCCCGCGACGGCCTAGCGTGATGTCCCACAGGGGCGGAGGGTGGTCGAGCATCGGATCAACCCGGCGCGGCCAACAGCGAATTCGACGGACCGTCGAGGCGGATCGGTAGACGTCTCCCGTGGGATTCTGTATACAGAAGCTTGTATGCATCAGGGTTGCATGCTTCGCTAGGACTGTTTGGCCCCTTGCGCCGTGCGCGCGAGGGGAGGTCGAGGTGCCCCTGTGAACGCGAACCGTGGTGCTCGGACCGGACCCCCAGGTGCCCGTGCCCGTACCCCTTCCACGGCCCTGACGAAAGGCCGCACGACCATGAAGATCCGGACCAGTGATCCGACGGTGGAGCAGGTGGTGAGGAAGATCGCCGCCGCCCATCACGAGCAGCGTGGCGCGCTGTTGCCGATCCTCCACGCCGTGCAGGCCGAATTGGGGCATGTGCCCCAGGAGGCCGTACCGGTGCTCGCCGACGAGCTCAACCTCTCGCGGGCCGACGTGCACGGAGTGGTGAGCTTCTACCACGACTTCCGCGCCGAGCCCGCGGGCCGCCGTACCGTCCGCGTCTGCCGCGCCGAGGCCTGCCAGGCCCAAGGTGCGGGGTATCTCGTGGAGTACGTACGGCAGATGGGGCTCACCCTGGGCCGGACCGCCGAAGACGGTTCGGTCACCGTCGAGCAGGTCTTCTGCCTCGGTAACTGCGCCCTCGGCCCCGCCGTTGAGGTGGACGGACGCCTGTACGGCCGGGTGGACACGGAGCGGCTCGGCGCGCTGCTCCACGGAACCGAACAGACGCGGCGCGACGGCGTCGGCGCCACGCCCGACGGAAGCGAGGCACCCCTGTCATGACCCAGCATCCCGCACAGCCCCATGTGCGGATCTACGTCCCCCGCGACTCGGCAGCCCGGTCCGTGGGCGCCGACGAGGTGGCCACCTCAATCCAACAGGCCGCCGACAGCGCCGACTTGACCATTGATCTCGTACGCACCGGATCGCGCGGCATGCTCTGGCTCGAACCGCTCGTCGAGGTCGCCACCGAGCACGGGCGTATCGGCTACGGCCCGGTGACCCCCGACGACGTTCCCGCACTGCTCGCAGCCGGCCTGGTCGACGGGGCCGAGCACCCCCTGAGTCTCGGCCCGGTGGACGAACTGCCGTGGCTGGCCCGGCAGAACCGGGTCACCTTCGCGCGCGTCGGCGTCATCGATCCGCTCGACGCCGACGACTACCTGCGCCACGGTGGTCTCACCGGGCTGCGCACCGCGCTGAAGCTCACGCCCGCCGACGTGGTCGCCGAGGTGACCGACTCGGGCCTGCGTGGGCGAGGCGGGGCGGGCTTCCCCGCAGGCATCAAATGGAAGACCGTCCTCGACTGCCCGGGCGAGCTGAAGTTCATCTGCTGCAACGCCGACGAAGGCGACAGCGGGACCTTCGCCGACCGCATGCTCATGGAGGGCGACCCGTTCCTGCTCATCGAGGGCATGACGATCGCCGCGCACGCCGTCGGCGCCCGTGAGGGCTACCTCTACATCCGCTCCGAGTACCCGGACGCGGTCGCCACGATGCGCGCCGCCATCGACACCGCCCGCGACCGCGGCTGGCTCGGCACCTCGGTCCTCGGCACACCGCTCGACTTCGATCTGCATGTGCGGGTCGGCGCGGGCGCGTACATCTGCGGCGAGGAGACCTCCATGCTGGAGAGCCTGGAGGGCAAGCGCGGCATGGTCCGCGCGAAGCCGCCGATCCCCGCGATCGAGGGCCTGTTCGGCAAGCCGACCGTCGTCAACAACGTCCTGACGCTCGCCACCGTCCCCGTCGTCCTCGCCCAGGGCGCCAAGGCGTACCAGGAGCTCGGCGTGGACCGCTCCCGCGGCACCCAGGTGTTCCAGCTCGGTGGCAACATCGCCCGCGGCGGCATCGTCGAGACCGCCTTCGGTATCACGCTGCGCGAACTCATCGAGGAGTACGGCGGTGGCACGCGGTCGGGCCTGCCGGTGCGCACCGCGCAGGTCGGCGGGCCGCTCGGCGCCTACCTGCCGCCCTCCTCGTTCGACCTGCCGATGGACTACGAGGCGTTCGCCGCGGCCGGGGCGATGGTCGGGCACGGCGGCATCGTGGTCTTCGACGACACCGTCGACATGGCCGCCCAGGCGCGCTTCGCCATGGAGTTCTGCGCGGCCGAGTCCTGCGGCAAGTGCACCCCGTGCCGGGTCGGTTCGGTGCGCGGTGTCGAGGTGATCGACAAGATCGTGGCGGGGGAGCAGAGGGACGAGAACCTGGCGCTCCTCGACGACCTGTGCGAGCTGATGACCGAGGGCTCGCTGTGCGCGATGGGCGGACTGACCCCGCTGCCCGTGCGCAGCGCCCTTGCCCACTTCGCGGACGACTTCCTCGGTGAAGCCGCCGCCGGCACGAGGACGGAGGGCACGGCATGACACTGCTCAAGGAACCCGATCACGGCACCCCGGAGCGACCGGGGGAGGCCACGGTGGCGCTCGAGGTGGACGGCATGCCGGTGAGCGTGCCGGAGGGCACCTCGGTGATGCGTGCAGCCTCGCTCGCCGGCGTCGACATCCCCAAACTGTGTGCCACCGACTCCCTGGAGGCCTTCGGCTCCTGTCGCCTGTGCGTGGTCGAGATCGACGGCCGGCGCGGCACGCCCGCCTCCTGCACCACCCCGTGCGCCGACGGTATGCAGGTGCGCACCCAGACACCCAAGGTGGAGAAGCTGCGCCAGGGCGTCATGGAGCTCTACATCTCCGACCACCCGCTGGACTGTCTGACCTGCCCCGCCAACGGAGACTGCGAACTGCAGGACATGGCGGGCGTCGTCGGACTGCGCCAGGTGCGCTACGGCTACGAGGGGGAGAACCACCTCGATGCCGAGAAGGACACCAGCAACCCCTACTTCGACTTCGACGCGTCCAAGTGCATCGCCTGTTCCCGCTGCGTCCGCGCCTGCGGCGAGGTCCAGGGGACATTCGCCCTGACCATCGAGGGACGCGGTTTCGACTCCAAGGTGGCGGCGGGCGCGGGGGAGTCCTTCATGGACTCCGAGTGCGTCTCCTGCGGAGCCTGCGTGCAGGCGTGCCCGACGTCCACGCTCCAGGAGAAGTCTGTCGTCGACCTCGGCATGCCGACCCGCTCGGTCCTCACCACCTGTGCGTACTGCGGCGTCGGCTGCTCCTTCAAGGCCGAACTGCGCGGCGACGAGCTCGTCCGCATGGTGCCGTACAAGGACGGCGGCGCCAACGAGGGCCACGCGTGCGTCAAGGGCCGCTTCGCCTTCGGCTACGCCACGCACCCCGACCGCGTCCTCAAGCCCATGGTGCGCGAGAAGATCACGGACCCGTGGCGCGAGGTCGAGTGGGACGAGGCCATCGCCACCGTCGCGCGCCGGATGCGGGCTCTGCAGGACACGTACGGGACGGGCGCGGTCGGCGCGATCACCTCCTCGCGGTGCACGAACGAGGAGGTGTACGTCGTCCAGAAGATGGTCCGGGCCGCCTTCGGCAACAACAACGTCGACACCTGTGCGCGCGTCTGCCACTCACCCACCGGATACGGGCTCAAGCAGACCTTCGGCGAATCAGCGGGCACCCAGGACTTCCGCTCGGTCGCCGAGGCCGACGTCATCGTGGTGATCGGCGCCAACCCCACCGACGGACACCCGGTGTTCGCCTCCCGGATGAAGCGCCGTCTGCGCGAGGGCGCCCGCCTCATCGTGGTCGACCCGCGCCGCATCGATCTCGTACGCTCGCCCCACATCGAGGCCGACCACCATCTGCAACTGCGACCGAGCACCAACGTGGCAGTGGTCAACGCCATGGCGCACGTGGTGGTCACCGAGGCGCTCGTGGACCGGAACTTCGTGGCCGAGCGGTGCGAGGGCTACGAGGAGTGGGCCGCGTTCGTGGCCCGCCCCGAGAACAGCCCCGAGGCCGTCGAACCGGTCACCGGGGTTCCGGCCGACGAACTGCGTGCGGCCGCCCGGCTGTACGCGGGCGCACCCAACGGGGCGATCTACTACGGTCTGGGCGTCACCGAGCACAGCCAGGGCTCGACCATGGTCATGGGGATGGCCAACCTCGCGATGGCGTGCGGGAACATCGGCCGCGACGGCGTGGGCGTCAACCCGCTGCGCGGCCAGAACAACGTCCAGGGCTCCTGCGACATGGGCTCCTTCCCGCACGAACTGCCCGGCTACCGGCATGTCTCCGACGACGCGGTGCGCACCGTGTTCGAGGACCTGTGGGGCGCCGCCCTGCTGCCCGAGCCGGGGCTTCGCATCCCCAACATGTTCGACGCGGCCATCGACGGCTCCTTCCGCGGCCTGTTCGTGCACGGAGAGGACATCGCGCAGTCCGACCCGAACCTGAAGCATGTCACCGCGGCCCTGGAGGCGATGGAACTCGTCGTCGTCCAGGACCTGTTCCTCAACGAGACCGCCAAGTTCGCGCATGTGTTCCTGCCTGGGGCGTCGTTCCTGGAGAAGGACGGAACCTTCACCAACGCGGAGCGCCGAATCAACCGGGTGCGCGCGGTGATGGCGCCGAAGGCGGGCAAGCACGAGTGGCAGATCGTCACTGAGATCGCCACCGCCATGGGGTACCCGATGGCATACGACCACCCGAGCCAGATCATGGACGAGATCGCCTCGGTCACCCCGACCTTCGAGGGCGTCTCCTTCGCCCTGCTCGACAAGCTGGGCAGCATCCAGTGGCCGTGCAACGCCGAGGCGCCCGAGGGCACGCCCGTCATGCACATCGACGAATTCGTGCGCGGCAAGGGCAAGTTCGTCGTCACCTCGTACGTGCCGACGAATGAGCGTTCCACCCGGCGCTTCCCGCTGGTGCTCACCACCGGGCGCATCCTCAGCCAGTACAACGTCGGGGCACAGACACGCCGCACCGGCAACGTCGCCTGGCACCCCGAGGACGTACTGGAACTGCACCCGCACGACGCGGAGGACCGCGGGATCACCGACGGTGATCTGGTCACCCTCGCCAGCCGGGTCGGCCGCACCACGCTGCGCGCCCTGGTCTCCGACCGGATGCCGACCGGCGTCGTCTACACGACCTTCCACCACCCGGTCACCGGCGCCAACGTGGTGACCACGGAGAACTCCGACTGGGCAACCAACTGCCCGGAGTACAAGGTTACGGCCGTCCAGGTCGCCCTGGCACCGCGGGGGCACGAAGGGGCCACCGCGGCCGCCGAGGCCCCCGTGGGCGCCCTGACGGCGGGAGACTGACAGACATGGACGCAACTGAGCCGTCCGAGCGCCGCATGGCCAATGACATCGCCGTGAACCTCGCCCATCTGCCCACGGCGCAGGCGGCCACCGAACTGGCCGGACACATCGGCAGGTTCTGGGACCCGCGGATGCGCACCAGGCTGCGCGCGCTGGTGGACTCCGACGCGCCGGGCGTGCACCCGCTGGTCGTCGAGGCGGTGAAGCTGCTGCGCTGACGGTGGGGTCGAGGGCGCGGCCCGCTGCGGTGTGACGCAGCGGGCAATGTCTCGAACAGCCCCGCGGGGAGCCCCCGCGGGGTCCTTCGGCATGCCCGGAAGCAGTCGTCCCGCTCGGCTGCGGCGCGTAACTGCACGGTCCCCAAAGGTAGTTGAGTAATGCACTGGTCAAGCTTCATGCCGCCCCACTGGACACACGATTTCGGTTCTCCATACCGTATGCAATCACCGGTCAGGCTCCCTGCGCCGTGATCGGCAGGTCAGTTGTCTGTCATACCTCGCCACGGCCCCGAACCCGCCGCGCCGAGGACGAACCACCAGGTCACCGCCTGCACGCCGGCGGATTCCGGGATGCCGCCCCGGACCCGTGACGCGCCGACGGCGTACCCCCTACCCGCGCCCGGCGAGAGCCCGGGCGCGCACCGTGGAGGGGAGTCGCTTTCACCCACCGCACGAAGAGCAAGGCCCCAGGGGGCGCACGCCAAGCTCTTTTTCAGGCTAGGGAAGGCACACATGTCAGTAACACCGCAGGCGACTTCCTCCTCGTACCGAGAGGTCACCGATGCCAACGGACGCGTCTACCGCGTCGGGGAGAGTGACCGCTCCATCCTGGGCAGGCCTCGGGCGTGGATGGTCTGGCTCCCGTGGATCGCGATGATGGGCGTCAGCGTCTACGAGTACGGCTACAGCTCGGCGGAGTCGACCCTCGAGCACGCCCATGGCTGGACCCTCACCGAGGCCTTCTGGATCGCCAGTATCTGGGCGGTCTTCCAGGCGGGAATCGCCTTCCCCGCGGGCAGGCTCCGGGAGACCGGAAGGCTCTCCGCCAAGACGGGCATGCTCCTGGGAGCCGTACTGTCCGGACTCGGCTTTCTCTCCATCTCCCACGTCTCGAACCCCATTGTGGTGATACTCGGCTACTCGGTGCTCGGTGGCGCCGGCTCCGGACTTGTCTACGCGACCTGTATCAACATGGTCGGCAAGTGGTATCCGGACAACAAGGGCGCGCGGACCGGCTTTGTCAACGGCGGGTTCGCCTACGGCACGCTGCCGTTGATCTTCGTCTTCAGCTACTGGTTCCACGCCGACAACTACCGGCTGGTACTCGATCTGATCGCCCTGGGCATGGTCCTCCTCGTGGGTGGCTGCGGCTTCTTCTTCCGCGACCCGCCCAAGAGCTGGTGGCCGCACGACGTGGACCCGCTCAACCGTGGCGGCGGCGAGGACGCAGAGCGTGTGGCGCGACGACTGCGCAAGAACCCGCCGGCCAAGGGGCAGTTCACCCCGATGCAGGCGATCAGGACCGGGCAGCTGCCGCTGATGTGGTTCGCCCTTGTCTGCATCGGCGGCGTCTCGCTCTTCGGCATCAACTTCCAGGTCCCCTTCGCCAAGAGCCTCGGCTTCGGGCCGCTGATCGCCGCCTCTTCGGCGGGTGTGCTCGCCGTGGTCAACGGTGTGGGCCGGGCCGCCGTGGGTTGGCTGTCGGACACCCTGGGCCGCCGGCAGACCCTGACGCTGGTCCTCGTGATCGCGGGCGTCGCGCAGTTCGGCGTGCTGTGGTCCGGGCAGGCCCACAACGAGCCGATGTTCCTGATTTTCGCCTTCGTCAACGGCTTCGGCGGAGGCGCCTTCTACCCGCTGTTCGCGGCACTGGTACCGGACTACTTCGGGGAGAACAACAATGCCACCAACTACGGCCTCGTCTACAGCGCCAAGCTGGTCGGCGGTGTCGGCGGCGGTGGCTTGGCCGCGTCGGTGATCAGCGCCTGGGGCTACTCGGGCGGCTACTACCTGGCAGGCGGCATCGCCTTCCTGTCGGCTCTGATCACCCTGTTGCTGCGCCAGCCCGGCCGCCCCGCGGACCAGGAGCGGCCCCCCGTGCAGGCCGTCGGCGACAGCCGCGGGCTGACCAGCGCGTCGAACTGAGCGAACGCCCGGGCGCAACTTCGCGCCCGGGCCCGCAGATCGTGCGCGGGTGCTGACAGAGCGTTGGGCGGCGGCGGCAGTCGTCCGGCGAGGCGCCCGTGGCACAGGCCGGGCCGGACGGTGGGGTGCGCTCCCTGCTCCGTCCGGCCCGGTCGATTGGTGTGTCAGGTGCCGCAGTTGAGGTGAGCTCGGCCGGAGCCGCCGCGGTCACGCCCGGGCTCGGGGTGCCGCGGTCAGCTGCCGGCAGTAGAAGTCGGTGGTCGTCCGGGTGTGATGGTGCATCAGTTCCTCGGCCCGGTCGGCGTCGCCGGCCGCGATGCGGTCGATGATGTCGGCGTGCTCGTTCCACGCGTCCTTGCCGCGTGGCCGGGCGATGGGCATGTAGTACCAGCGCACCCGGCGGTCGACCTGCCGGATCAGCTCGGCGAGGATGGGGTTGCGCGCGAGCTCGGTGATGAAGCCGTGCAGCGCCGCGTTCGCCTCGACGATGCCGCGGGCGTCGTCAGCGGAGAGCGCGGCTATTCCGGCGGCCTGCAGTTCCCACAGCCGCGTGATGTCCGGACCGGTCGCGTACTGTGCGGCGCCGCGCGCCGAGTGGGTCTCCAGGACGGCGCGGACGCTGAGTAGCTGGGTGGCCTCCTCGACGGTCGGGCTGTGCACGAATGCGCCTTGCGGGACGCAGTTCCACCCATCCGTCGGCCTGGAGGCGCAGGAGTGCCTCGCGCACCGGTTGGCGGCTCACGCCGAGGTCCTCGGCGAGTTCGGCCTCGATCAGATGCCGGCCCGGCTGGAGTACACCCCCCACGATCAGCTCGATCAGGACGTCGTAGACGGCCTGGCGCAGGGGCGCAGGCCTGTTGACGGGTGTCGTCACGGTGGCTGGGAAAGTGCGTGGCTCGCGCATGGGCTCCCTGGTGGTGGGCTGCGGGGAGGTGCTGGTGATGGGGCGAGAGGAAGCGCGTTCAGCATATAGGCGTCTGTATGCAATCTGTGTACGTCAGGCAGGTGCGGGCTGTTCCGCCGGCCGACGTCCGGAGCCCGCTGCCGGGCTCGGGTCGCTCGCTGCCAGTTCGCGCAGGATCGCTTCCACGCTCTGTTTGGCGTCGCCGAAGAGCATGCTGCTGTTCTCCCGGAAGAACAGCGGATTCTGCACACCTGCGTATCCGGAGGCCATGGACCGCTTGAACACGACGACGTGCTCCGCCTCCCACACCCGCAGCACCGGCATCCCCGCGATGGGGCTGGCGGGATCGTCCATCGCCGCCGGGTTGACGGTGTCGTTGGCGCCGATGACCAGGACCACCGAGGTGTCGGCGAAGTCGTCGTTGATCTCGTCCATCTCCAGGACGACGTCGTACGGTACGCGGGCCTCGGCAAGGAGTACGTTCATGTGCCCCGGCAGCCGCCCCGCCACGGGATGCACCCCGAAGCGCACGGTCACGCCGCGCTCCCGCAGACGGCGCGTCAGCTCCGCCACCGGGTGCTGTGCCTGGGCGACCGCCATGCCGTACCCCGGGGTGATGATCACCTGCGTGGCGCCCACCAGCACGTTTGCGGTGTCCTCGGCGCTGATCTCCCGGTGTTCGCCCTGCTCCTGCTCGCCGCTGGGTGCGGCCTCGACGCCGAAGCCGCCCGCGATGACGGAGATGAAGGACCGGTTCATCGCCCGGCACATGATGTACGACAGGTAGGCGCCGGAGGAGCCGACCAGTGCCCCGGTCACGATGAGCAGGTTGTTGTCCAGCAGGAAGCCGGCCGCGGCGGCGGCCCAGCCCGAGTAGCTGTTGAGCATCGAGACCACGACGGGCATGTCGCCGCCGCCGATGGAGGCGACAAGATGCCAGCCCAGGACGAGCGCGAGCACGGTGACGGCGATCATCAGAGCGAGGTTCGGGCTGACGGTGAACCAGACGGTCAGGGTCACGAACGCGAACACGGCGCCGACGTTGAGCAGGTTCTTCCCGGGCAGGGTCAGCGGCCGGGACTTGATGCGCGCCGACAGTTTCAGGAACGCGATCACGGAACCCGTGAAGGTGACCGCGCCGATGAAGATGCCGATGAACACCTCGGCGTGATGGATCCGCAGCAGCGACCCGGCCAGCTCCGTGGAGCCCGGCCGCTGTGCCTCGACCTCCAAGTAGCTGTTCCAGCCGATCAGTACGGCGGCGAGCCCGACGAGGCTGTGCAGCACGGCGATCAGCTCGGGCATCTGGGTCATCTCGACCCGGCGGGCCTGCCACAGGCCGATCGCGCCACCGATCGTGCCCGCGACGGCGATCAGCGCGATCGAGCCGCCGGAGACGGAGCGCCCGGCGACGACGACGGTGGCGACGAGTGCAAGCGCCATTCCCGCGACGCCGTAGGCCACCCCCGCCCGGGCGGTGTGGTGCCGGGAGAGCCCCGCCAGGCTGAAGACGAACAGCAGTGCGGCGACGATGTCTGCGGCCTGGGCCGCCGTGGATGCATTCATCGAACCTCAGCCTTTCGAGAACATGCCGAGCATGCGTCGGGTGACGGCGAACCCACCGAAGATGTTCACGGTGGTGAGCAGGATGGCCACGAAGGCCAGCACACTGATGGCCAGGGGCGGGTGGCCGAGTTGGAGCAGCGCCCCCACCACCACGATCCCTGAGATCGCATTGGTCACTGACATCAGCGGGGTGTGCAGCGCGTGGTGGACCTTGCCGATCACGTAGTAGCCGATGACCACTGCGAGCGCGAACACCGTGAAGTTGGCCGCGAGTTGGGCGGGCGAGACGGCGATGAGCGCGAACAGGGCGAGCATCCCGAGCCCGATCAGTCCGTAGCGGCCCGCGGGTGACAGGCGCCGCGGCGGCGCCGGATCGACCGGTGACGCCGGTGAGGCGGGGGCCTTCGCGGGCGCTGCCGAGACCGCGACGGGGGGCGGCGGCCACAGCGTCTTGCCGTCGCTCACCACGGTCACCGCCCGCTGTACGACGTCCTCGAGGTCGAGGGTCAGCTGCCCGTCCCGGCCGGGGGTGAGCAGCTTCAGCAGGTTCACCAGGTTCGTGCCGTACAGCTGTGAGGCCTGGGCGGGCAGGCGGCCCGCGAGGTCGGTGTAGCCGATGATGGTGACGCCGTTCTCGGTGACGACAGCCCGATCGCTCACCGTCCCTTCGACGTTCCCGCCCTGCGCCGCCGCCATGTCGACGATGACGCTGCCCGGTTTCATCGAGGCCACTTGATCGGCCGTGATCAGCCGTGGCGCCGGGCGCCCCGGGATCAGGGCCGTCGTGATGATGATGTCGACGTCCCTGGCCTGCTCGGAGTAGATCTCGGCGGCGCGTAGGTCGTACGCCTCGGAGGTGGCTCGTGCGTACCCGTCGCCCGCCGACTCCTGTTCGACCTCGACGGGCAGGAACTCGCCGCCGAGTGACCGTACTTGGTCGGCGACCTCGCCGCGCGGGTCGGTGGCCCGGACCACCGCGCCGAGGCTCCCCGCGGCTCCGATGGCCGCGAGGCCGGCCACTCCGGCGCCGGCCACCAGCACCTTCGCGGGAGGCACTTTGCCCGCCGCGGTGACCTGTCCGGTGAAGAACCGTCCGAAGGCGTGGGCCGCCTCGATGACCGCCCGGTAGCCGGCGATGTTGGCCATCGAACTGAGCACGTCCAGGGACTGGGCCCGTGAGATGCGGGGCACGGCGTCCATGGACAACGCGGTCAGCGGCCTGCTTGCGAGCTGGGTGAGGAGTTCGGCGTGTTGTGCGGGGGCGAGCAGGCCGATGATCGTCGCCCCGTCCCGCAGCCGTCGCACCTCGTCGTGGGACGGGGCGTTGACCTTGAGGACGACATCGGCGTGCCAGGCGTCGTCCAGGCGTGCGCCCGCCTCGACGTACGACGCGTCGGAGAAGCCCGATGCGGTTCCGGCACCGGTCTCGACGACGATCTCGTAGCCGAGCCCGGTCAGGCGGCGGACGGTGTCCGGGGTGGCCGCCACTCTGGTCTCCCCGGAGGTCGACTCGGCGACCACGCCTATGCGTTGTGGTGGTGAGGCAGACATTGCTCTCCTCTTCTCAGGGGCCTTGCGGGTCCGTCGGTGGGCAGGAAGCGTCAGGAGCGGTGGAAGCGGGACGCCGGACAGGAGGCGCGCAGCTTATTGTGTGCAGTTCGCTCGACGCCAGGGTGAATCCGGGCGTGCGGTCGGGGGCGTCGCGGCCCTATCAGTTCGGGTGCGATGGGTATACAGCGGACTCGCTGACTGCATACAGTATCCAATCACACCCTTCCTCCCGAGAGGAGATGCCGTGAAGATTGCTGTCCTCGGAGCCGGCGCGATCGGAGCCTTCGTAGGAGCGGCCCTGCACCGGGGCGGTGCCGATGTCCACCTGATCGCCCGCGGTCCACACCTGCAGGCCATCCGCGAGCGCGGGGTCAGGGTCATCAGCCCGCGCGGGGACTTCGTCGCCCACCCGCACGCCACCGACGACCCCACCGAGATCGGGCCCGTGGACTTCGTGTTCCTCGGGCTGAAGGCACACTCCTATCCGTCCAGCGGCCCACTGATCGAACCGCTCCTCGGCGAGCGCACCGCCGTCGTCGCCGGGCAGAACGGCATCCCGTGGTGGTATTTCCACCGGCTCGCCGGCCCCTACGAGGGGCGCCGGATCGAGGCGGTGGACCCGGGCGGCGCGACCAGCAAGGTCCTTGCGCCGGAGCGGGCCGTGGGCTGCGTTGTCTACCCCGCCACCGTCATCGATACCCCCGGCGTGATCCGCCACCTCGAAGGCACCCGCTTCTCCATCGGTGAACCCGGCGGCGGGATCTCGGCGCGGTGCACCGCACTGAGCGAGGCGATGATCGCGGGTGGGCTGAAGTGCCCCGTGGAGCCGAACCTGCGGGACGACATCTGGATCAAGCTGATGGGCAACGTCGCGTTCAACCCGATCAGCGCGCTCACCCGAGCCACGATGGTCGAGATCTGCCAACATCCGCCGACGCGACGCCTGGTGGCCCAGCTCATGGAGGAGACGCTGGACATCGCCGCCCGTGTCGGCAGCACACCGGACATCTCGATCGAGAAACGGCTGCGGGGTGCCGAGGGGGTCGGCGACCACAAGACGTCGATGCTCCAGGACCTGGAGGCGGGCAAGCAGTTGGAACTCGACGCCATCGTGACTGCAGTGGTGGAGATGGCCGACATCACGGGCGCCGAGGCACCCAGGCTCCGAGCGGTGCACGCCGCCACGGACCTGCTGGCGCGCCGCACCGGCACGGGATGAGAGGCGGCCCGGCTCCCGCAATGACGGTGGGGGAGCCGGGCCTTCGGTGCGGGCGAGGCGCCGCCCGGGCTGCCGGGTAGGCTCGGGCAGCGCAGCCACCGCAGGTGTGTTCGACCTGGTCGGGGCGGCGACGTATGGGGTGCGGGGGACGAAGCAGGAGGCGAGCATGCTCTTCCGTCAGCTGGAGTACTTCGTGGCGGTGGCCCGGGAGAGGCACTTCGCGCGGGCCGCGGACGCCTGCTACGTCTCGCAGCCCGCACTGTCTGTGTCGATAGCCAAACTGGAGCGCGAGCTCAACGTCACACTGATCAATCGCGGCCACAATTACCAGGGCCTGACGCCCGAAGGAGAGCGTCTGGTCGTCTGGGCCAAGCGGATCCTCGCCGAGCAGGAGGCGTTCAAGGCCGAGGTGGCCGCGGTGCAGTCGGGCATCACCGGGACGCTGCGGCTGGGCGCGGAGCCCACGGCCTCGACGACGCTCGCGCTGCCGGTGACGGCGTTCTGTGCCGCGCACCCGCTGGCCAAGGTCCAGGTGCGGTCCCGCCTGTCCACCACGGAGCTCATCCGGCAGCTCCGTGCCTTCGAACTCGATGCGGCCATCGCCCACTTCGGCCCCGAGGACCGGGACGGGCTGCAGGTGACGCCGCTTTACGAGGAGCGGTACATGCTGCTCGCCGCGGCCGATCAGCTGCTGCCCCAGTCCGATACCCTGACCTGGGCCGAGGCGTCCCAGCTGCCGCTCGCGCTGCTCACCCCCGACATGCGGATCCGTCAGGTCATCGACGCCGCGTTCACCTGCAGCGGAGTCACCGTCATCCCGCAGGTGGAGACCGACTCCGTGGCCACCCTGTACGCGAACGTGGGCGCGGGTGCCTGCACCAGCATCGTGCCGCACACCTGGCTGCGGGCCCTGCCGGTCACCGGCCGGATGCGCGTGCTGCGGCTTGTCGAGCCGGACGCGCGGGCGCTCATCTCGGTCGCGATCCACGACGCGACGCCGGGCTCGCTCGCGGCCCGCGCGTTCATCACAGCGGCGGCCTCACTGCGCCTGGACGAGTTCTTCGACCAGCCGCTGCCCGCGACCGAACCGCTGGTCCGCTGAGCCGAGGCGGCTCCAGCCGGCCCGCCCGGCCGCGATGTCACCGGGCGAAACGCAGCTGGACCGCCTGCCGGTCCAGCGCTCCCTTGGCCGTGTACGGCAGCGCGGGGACGACCTGGATCCGCTCCGGCACCTCGAACGGGGCCAGCCGGTCCAGGCAGTACCTGACGATCTCCGCGGGCTCCACGTCCTCCTCCTCACGCAGCACCACCGCCGCGCCCACCCGATGCCCGTGCCGCTCGTCCGGCACCCCGAACACGGCGGCCTCTGCGACGGCGGGACAACCGCACAGTACGTCCTCGACGTGCTCGGGAGAGACCTGGTCGCCCGCCCTGGTGATCAGGTTCCTGATCCGGCCGGTGAGGAACAGGGCGCCGTCGGCGTCCAGATGCCCCAGGTCCCCGGTGCGCAGCCAGCCCCCGCCGAAACCGTGCACCGTCGCCGCCGGATCGGCGAGATAGCCCCTGGCCACGCTGGGGCCGCGCACCCAGACCTCGCCCTGCACACCCGGCGGGCACGCCTGCCCCGACGGGTCGACGACCTGGATCCGCGTCCCGGTCGGCCGGCCGACCGAGCCGTGCTTGGATGTACCGGACGGCGGCAGGGGTTCACTGCTCGCCTGATGGGCGGCCTCCGTCATGCCGTAGGCCGACAGAAGTGGCACCCCGAGGGTGCGCTCCAGGGCTCGCTGGGTCGCGGTGTTGAGCGGAGCGCTGGAACTGCGGGCGAAGCGCAGGGGCGGTGCGAGCGGCGCGGGATGTTCGCCGGCCGAACGGTCGAGGAGGATCTCGTGGATGGCGGGCACCGCGGTGAACCAGGTGGCCCCCACCGCGCGCATGTCGTCCCAGAACGTGTCGGCCGAGAAGCGCCCCCCGGCCGGGAGCAGCACGCAGCCGCCGCCGGCGAGCGTGGCGAGCAGCGCCGCGACCAGCCCGTGCGTGTGGAAGAGCGGCATGACCGCCACCGTCGCGTCCCGCGGCCCCAGTTCGTACGTCGCGCACAGCACACGCACCGCCGCGGCCACGTTCCCGTGGGTCAGCGGCACCAGGCGGGCCTGGTCCATGGTGCCGGCGGTCGACAGGATCAGTGCGTCGTCCAGGGCGAGGCCCGGCGTGGGTGTCCCGTACAGCCGTAGCGGCGCGCGCGTTGTGTCGAGTGTGACCGTACAAGGGGCGCCGGGCCTGACCCGAACCCGTACGGGCCAGGTCGGCACGCCCGCAGGTGCTTCGGGCCCGCACAGCACCGCCCGCGCCCTGAACACCCCGAGCCGCGCGCCCAGCTGACCGGGAGGCAGGGCCGGGTCCAACGGGGCGACGACCGCGCCGGCCCGGGCCGCACCCAAGAGAGACACGACGAACTCGACGGTATTCGCGGCGACGAGTCCCACCGGGTCCCCGGGCCGCACCCCGGCGGCCGTCAGCCGGCGGGCCAGGTCGTCGGCGAGCGAGGCGAGGCCGGCGTATGACAGCTCGGTGCGCTCCGCACCGACGACGAGGGCCCGCGCGTGCGGGCGCGCCCGCACGGGCCGGGACAGCAGATCGATGAGACCGGTGAGCGCGGGCGGGTGGTAGCGGTCCGGTCCACGCACGGACGCCGTGGCCACTGTGGCCATCACCGCACCTCCTCGCGCCAGTTGAGGCGAACTGCCGACACAGCTGAAACGGTCGACTGCGAGCCTGCGGGCCACGGCCCGTGAGCGTCCAATGCGTAACCGTGAACGGCTGATAGCGGCCGACTATCACCGCAGGTGCCAGAGCCCGTTCCCCCGGTTGATAAACGCTGGTTATCGGCTGGTCGCCACCAGGTCTTGGACGGGGCGAGGGTCCGGTGCGGAAGGTGGATCCACAAGCCGCACAGCATCACTTGCCCAAGGAGGACCTCGGACCATGACAGCCCCCTCACCACAGGAGACGGCGGCGAACGCCGACGCACCGGCCGAGCTCACCGACGGGTACCACCTGGTCGTCGACGCTCTGAAGCTGAACGACGTCGAGACCATCTACGGCGTGGTCGGTATCCCGATCACCGATCTGGCCCGGCTCGCCCAGGCCGAGGGCATCCGCTACATCGGCTTCCGCCACGAGAGCAACGCGGCCCACGCGGCGGCCGCGGCCGGCTACCTCACCAAGAAGCCGGGCATCGCTCTCACGGTGTCCGCGCCGGGCTTCCTCAACGGTCTCGTCGGCCTGGCCAACGCCACCACCAACTGCTTCCCGATGGTGCAGATCTCGGGGTCCAGCGAGCGCCACCTCGTCGACCTCAAGCAGGGCGACTACGAGGAGATGGACCAGCTCGCCGCCGCGCAGCCCTTCTGCAAGGCCGCGTACCGCATCAGCCGGGTCGAGGACATCGGCCGGGGGATCGCCCGTGCGCTGCGCACCGCCGTCTCCGGCCGGCCGGGGGGCGTCTACCTCGACATCCCGGCCGCCGTGCTCGGCTCCATCATGGACAAGACGGAGGGCGACAAGACCCTCAGCCGGCTGGTCGACCCGGCCCCGCGCCAGCTGCCCGCGCCCGAGGCGGTGGACCGCGCCATCGAACTCCTCGCCGGCGCCGAGCGGCCGCTGGTGGTGCTCGGCAAGGGCGCCGCCTACGCCCAGGCCGACGACAGGATCCGGGAGTTCGTCGAGTCGACCGGCATCCCGTACGTACCGATGTCGATGGCCAAGGGCCTGCTGCCCGACGACCACCCGCAGTCGGTGGCGACCGCCCGCTCCCTCGCGCTGCGCAAGGCCGACGTCGTGATGCTCGTCGGAGCCCGGCTCAACTGGCTGCTGGGGCACGGTGAGGCGCCGCAGTGGAACCCCGACGCGAAGTTCATCCAGGTCGACATCGAGCCCAGGGAGCTGGACAGCAACCAGCCGATCGCGGCGCCGCTCGTCGGCGATGTCGCATCCGTGCTCGAGGTGCTGGCCGAGCGCGCCAAGCCGGGTCAGATCTCCGCGCCCACCGCCTGGCGCGAGGAGCTCGCGGCGCGCTCCGCGCAGAATGTCGAGAAGATGGCCGGGCGTCTGGCGGCCGACCCGCACCCGATGCAGTTCATGGGCGCGCTGCGCGCCGTGCGCGACGTGTTGCACGACAACCAGCACGCGTACCTCGTCAACGAGGGTGCCAACGCCCTCGACATGGCGCGCAACGTCATCGACATGCACGTCCCGCGTCACCGCCTGGACGTCGGCACCTGGGGTGTGATGGGGATCGGCATGGGCTACGCGATCGCCGCCGCCGTGGAGACCGGCCAGCCAGTGATCGCCGTCGAGGGTGACAGCGCCTTCGGGTTCAGCGGCATGGAGCTGGAGACGATCTGCCGGTACCAGCTCCCCGTCACCACCGTGATCATGAACAACGGCGGTGTGTACCGCGGAAACGACGTCAACCCCCTCGACGACGCCCCGTCTCCCACCACCCTGATGCTGTCCGCCCGGCACGACCTCATGATCGAGGCGTTCGGCGGCAAGGGCTATCGTGCCACCACCCCCGCCGAGGTCACCGCGGCCCTCACCGAGTCGCTCGCCGCGGGCGGCCCCGCCCTGATCGACTGCGCCATCGACCCGGGCGCGGGCACGGAGAGCGGTCACATCTCGCACCTCAACCCCAAGGGCATCACGGTCGGCAACATCGTGCCGTCGAAGAAGTGACCCGCCCAGCACACCTGACAAGTCACCTCTCAACCTCCTCGAACACAACCGCCGTTCGCCGCGCAACCCATCACGAGAAGGACTCAGACATGAGTGAACAGCCGCTCGCAGGCATCAAGGTGATCGACTTCACCGGGGTCCAGGCCGGACCCGCCTGTACGCAGATGCTCGCCTGGTTCGGCGCCGACGTCATCAAGGTCGAGCGCATCAACGGCGGAGACGTGACCCGCCAGCAGTTGCGGGACATCCCGGACCTCGACGCCCTGTACTTCACCATGCTCAACTCCAACAAGCGCTCCCTGGCGATCAACACCAAGACACCCGAGGGCAAGGAGGTCATGGAGAAGCTGATCCGCGAGTCGGACATCCTCGTCGAGAACTTCGCGCCCGGCGCCATGGACCGCATGGGTCTCGGCTGGGACTACATCCACGAGCTGAACCCGCGCCTCATCTTCGGCTCGGTCAAGGGCTTCAACGAAGAATCGAAGTGGAACGACCTCAAGGTCTACGAGAACGTCGCCCAGGCCGCCGGCGGCGCCGCCTCCACCACCGGATTCTGGGACGGCCCGCCCACCATCTCCGGCTCCGCCCTTGGCGACTCCAACACCGGCATGCACCTCATGATCGGCCTGCTCGCGGCTGTCATCCAGCGCGACCAGACGGGGCTCGGCCAGAAGGTCTCGGTCTCCATGCAGGACGCCGTACTCAACCTCACCCGGGTCAAGCTCCGCGACCAGCAGCGCCTGGAGAAGGTCGGCTACCTGGAGGAGTACCCGCAGTACCCGCACGGTGAGTTCGGCGAGGCCGTGCCGCGCGGCGGCAACGCGGGTGGCGGCGGCCAGCCCGGCTGGATCCTCAAGTGCAAGGGCTGGGAGACCGACCCCAACGCCTACATCTACTTCACGGTCCAGGAGCAGAACTGGAAGCGCACGGCCGAGGCCATCGGCCGCCCGGAGTGGGCCGAGGACCCGGAGTACAGCACCGCCAGGGCCCGCCAGCCGCACATCATGGAGATCTTCGGCGAGATCGAGAAGTGGCTCGCCGACAAGACGAAGTACGAGGCCGTCGACATCCTGCGCGAGTGGGAGGTGCCGTGCGCCCCGGTCCTGTCGATGAAGGAGCTCGCCGAGGACCCCGACATGCGCAAGAGCGGCACCATCGTCGAGGTGGAGCAGAAGGAGCGCGGCACGTACCTGACGGTGGGCAGCCCGGTGAAGTTCTCCGGGTTCAAGCCGGACATCAAGGGGGCGCCGTTGCTTGGCGAGCACACCGACGAGGTCCTCGCGGACCTGGGCTACGACGCGGACGCCATCCGTAAGCTGCACGAGGGTTCCGTCGTCGCCTGACGCCGTGTCCGCCTGGTGACAGGGGGGCCAGGGGGAGGTGTCCCGCGCGCGACCAGCGTGCGGGACACCCGCGTGTGCGGACCCGGAAAGACGGCGAGGGCAGGGAACCCGGGGTTCCCTGCCCTCCCCGCGGTGCCCCGCGTTTCACACGGTCGTGGCGCGAACGTTCGCGTCGGCGAGGCGGCGGCGCAACTCCTTCTCCTGGGCACGGCGCGCGGTGACATCACGGATGACCGCGCCGACATGTCCGGCGCCGCCCTGCGGATCCGGCAGGAGGCACACGCTGAACTCGATCGACAGGCTCGACCCGTCGGCCTTGAGCGCGGGCACGGTCAGCAGGTCGCTCGCGCCGTAGCGGGTGGTGCCCTTGGCCATCGCCGCGTGGAAGCCGTCCCAGTGCGGGCGCCGGTGCCGCTCGGGGATGATCAGGTCGAGACTCTGTCCGAGCACCTCGCTCTCCTTCCACCCGAAGATCCGTTCCGATCCGCTGTTCCAGAACTGGATGAGCCCCTCGCTGTCGACGATGACGATGCCGTCGGGCGCGTGGATGGTCATGTGCGCGAGCAGTTCGGGGTGCGGGACTGTCATGGCTCCTCCGGGTGGCGCGATGCAGGTGTACGGCCGGTCGTAAGTATACTGAATACAATCTCCATCGAGAGGTGTTCTGAGAGGTAACGAAGATTTGCTGTCGTGCAGTTGACGAACCTGACCAAGTCGGGAACCCGGGCGCCTTGAAGGGTCCTGGATCCGGCAGCTCGCCCGCCCATCGCCCGTACGTGGGGGCTGAGTAGGGTCGCAACCAGCAGTTGCGCCGTGGCCCTGTTCGGCCTCCTGCGCGGCATGCACCTGTACGGCGAGGGCGTGTGGTGGCATGAGCCGGGACAGGCCCACTGGCTGTGCCGACCGTCGCCCCCATCCACGGCGATCGTGCACGACCTCGACGACCGAAGCCTGCTCCGCACCAGGGTTCTCGGCGGCATCATCAACGAGTATGGAGAGAGTGCAGAATTCGACGCATCCCGCACTTCTGAAGCACGGGATGCGCCACATCGTCCAGAACCGACGACGAGAACGGCGTCGTCACCGCCACCTTGACTCCCAGTTCCTGGGAATGTGAGTGATGTGTGATGGCGCAGTGCCTGGCCGGAGAGCGTCAGCCCAGCCCCAGCCGGGGTATCTCCCGTCCCGCGGAGCGGTCCATCACCATCAGCAAACCGGCCCCGCGAGTCCTGTCGTAGGCCGCCTCGTCTATGACGCCCAGCTGGAACCAGATCGCTTTGGCGCCGATCGCCACGGCCTGGTCGGCGATGCGTCCGGCGAGGGCGGAGTTGACGAACACGTTCACCACATCCACCGGGAAGGGGACCTCCGCAAGGGAGGCGTAACCCTGCTCGCCGTGCACCGTCTCGGCCTTTGGGTGCACAGGCACCACCCTCTTGCCGATGTGCTGCAGCTTCTCGGCCACGCGATAAGCGGCCCGTTCGGGGTTGTCGGACAGGCCCACCACGGCCCAGGTGTCTCCGGCAGCGGTGAGAATCTTCCTTATTGCCGCGTCATCGCCGTAAAGCGTCATGTCCGGCACCACCGTGCGGTGGTGAGTTCGGCACCAGTTACCGCCAACCGCATGATCATGGGGAACGCCAGGTCTGTGGACTTCGTCAGTCGCATGAGTAGACGTTAGCCAGTTTGAATACTGTATGCAATAGTGCCGCTTCGAGCAGCAGGGGAAGGGTCGCCTCATCCGCGAGGAGTCTTCAGCGACCCCGACCTCGGTATGCCCCACCGCGGGGCCTTCCCCGAAGCGCACGCCTCCTGGGCGCCGGCCGCCGACGACCGGTTCGCATTCTGCGGCCCGGCATCGTCGATCGTGAGCCGGACGAGGCGAGTGACTGGCTCTGCGTACAGGGGCACGGTGGCCGCGGCGACCGGGCTCCGCAGGGGCAGATTCTGATCGGTGGGGAGTCGGCCCAGTTGGCTCCCCATGTCCGGACTCCACTCCCGGAGAGACGTGTTGAGGGGCGCCAAGAGTCGCCGTTGCCAAAGCCCGCGCAACGCAGAGCGATTTCGACCATGCGTACGTGAGCGACCACCACCGCGGGCCCGGACTTTTGCACCACGTCAATCCGCGGATCGGGCTACGCGAGGCCGACTTCCTCTCCCTCGCCTACTTCACCAGATCCCTTGAGACCCCACATTCCACTGGCTGACATCGGACGGGAGATTGGCAGGCAGTGCTTCATGAGATGTCCCGACAGCACCTCTGGGCTGCGAGGACGACTGGAGGGACGGCCAGGTAGAAGAAGTTCGGGCTGCTCGCTCGTGGCAATCGGTCCCCTCGACCAGTCCGGCCGGTGTCCTTCGGTAACAGCTCGCAACGGAGTTCGCTGAACTGCGCGACGGGCTACGCAAGAGCCGCGAGGAATGCCGCGCTCTTCAGGATCGGGTCGGCGTCGCGGCGGTGGACGCAGCGTACCCGCCGCCGTCGTCACCGAGCCCTCCTGGGCAACGGCCAGGGCGTACTCGAACTGACGAAGGCTCATCGGATCCCGTCCCCTCCCTGCGGTGGACCGCAGTCCAACCCCGTTGCCATCGTTGCAGGTGTTACAGCACGGGAAGCGGCGCGTTTACTCCATGTCCGTCACCGACCATACGCAGGTGGCGTCGTCTGAGGTGGGTCCGGCCCACCGCATGGTCCACCACGGTGGATGCCCTCGCCCACGGAGACGACGTAGCCGTCCCCGTGTTCCTGGCGGTCCCGACACCGGCCACCAGGTGGTCGCCCAGTTCCTGGCGCACGGTTTCGCCGGAGTGGTCAAAGAATGGCTCGGCGATCCGGAGGTCACCCGGGAAGACCTGGTCGACGCCGCCGTGGCGTGCGCACCAGCCTGGTGGGCGTCGGCCGGCCAGGACCTGGACGCCGGCACATGGGCGTAGGCGCGGACGTACGGCGCGGCTGACAGGTCAGTCGATGGCAGTGCCAGGGCCCGCCTGGCGAAGGCAGCGTTCGAGACGTCGCAGAAACCCTTCGAAGGACTCGTCTGCGGGCCACGTCTCGTAGGCGGTGTTGGTGGCGGCCAGCGCGAGGTTCATCTGCAGGATCGCGGTCACGTCGTCGGAGGGGGTGACACGGGCGGCCACCCACTGCCTCAGGTCGGTGAAGAACTGCGCACCGAAGCTCTGCGCCGTCTGGGCGAAGGCGGGCGACTGCGCCTTGAGGCGGCGGTGCAGCGGCAGCACGTCCCGCAGGCTCTCGCAGAACCCCGACATGATCACGGTGAGCGAGTCCCAGAGCGGCTCGTCCGTGGGGCGGTCGCTCATCAGGGCCTGCCAGTCGCGGCGCTCCTCGGGGTCCTGGTCCACGACCACGGCCTCTTTGCCGGCGAAGTAGTTGAAGAAGGTGGCGCGCGAGATGTTTGCCGCGGCCGCGATCTGCTCGACGGTTGTGGCTTCGTAGCCCTGTTCTTCGAAGAGCCGCAGCGCGGCGGACCGGATGGCGCGCCAGGTCGCCAGTTTCTTGCGCTCCCGCAGGTTCATGGTTCCTCCCATGAGTCCCACCCTACGTGCCGATTCCTGGACGGATGCATTTTTGGACTAGTCTAACTTTCTGGGTTACAGTGAAGTCGGCGCCGGGGCAGCCCCGGAATGCCGTCCTAAGGAGGAGTCATGAGCAAGGTCTGGTTCATCACCGGTACGTCCCGCGGCCTCGGCCGCGCGTTCGCCGAGTCGGCGCTGGAGCGCGGCGACAAGGTCGCCGCGACCGCCAGGAACGCGGCCGCACTGGACGATCTGGTCACCAAATACGGTGGCGACTCGGTCCTTCCGCTGGCGCTCGACGTCACCGACAAGGCCGCTGTCACCGCCACAGTGGCCGCCGCGCACGAGAAGTTCGGCCGTCTCGACGTCGTGGTCAACAACGCCGGCTACGGACTGTTCGGCATGGTCGAGGAGGTGACCGAGCAGCAGCTGCGCGACCAGATGGAGACGAACCTCTTCGGTGCGTTCTGGGTCACGCAGGCCGTACTGCCGATCCTGCGCGCGCAGCGCAGCGGCCACATCGTGCAGGTCTCGTCCGTCGGCGGCGTCGCTGCGTTCCCGTCACTTGGTGCGTACCAGGCGTCCAAGTGGGCGCTCGAGGGCTTCAGCGATTCCCTCTCCCAGGAAGTCGCCGGGGCGGGGATCAAGGTCACCATCGTCGAGCCGGGCGGCTTCGCCACCGACTGGGGCGGCTCCTCCGCCGCGCAGGCCGAGCCGAACTCTGCCTACGACCAGGTCCGCGAGGCCATCGCGGCCCGCATGGGCGAGGCCCGGTACGCCGAGCCCGGCGACGCCGGCGCCGCACTACTGCACATCGTCGACGCCGAGAACCCGCCGCTGCGCGTACTGTTCGGCACCGAACCCATCGAGATCCTCGAGCCCCTCTATGCCGAGCGCCTTCAGACCTGGGCCGCGTGGCAGCACGTCTCGCGGATCGCGCAGGGCTGACCGACCGCGCCGGGCCCGGCCATGTCAAGGCGGTCCCATAGCCGAGTTCGTACCTTGGCTCGCTCACCCGGCGGGCAACTTCAAGACCGCCGAGTAATCCGAAGTCAGTCGGTTGCGGCGATCAGGGACACCGGGATGCGCCGCCTGATGCGCGGTCTCGCCGCGCTGCTGCGCGCCGGCCACTTTCGCGATCTTGCATCGGGAAGCGTCCTGCCCGGACAGGTGCGGGAGGGGCACTGCAACTGCTTCCGTAGGCGAAGGCGCAGCAGGTTCGAGCACGCGAAAAGCTGATCGAAGACCGCGCCTACGTATCCGGGCGGGTCCTGACGCCGCACGGCACCCGCACGGCACCGCAGCGTCGAGCAGCCGGGCCGGGGGCCTCCTGGCACACCTCGCACCGGTCGGCCTGCGCCCGGCAGCCCGCCCTTTCCCCAGTGCCCCGGCCGGCCCCGCTGTGCCAGGACATGCCCCGGACGCGTCCCGGGAGCCCTCCCCCTCACCGAGACGCCGAACACGGTCGGCGACCAAACCGCACGCACCGTGCGGCCCTCGGCCCTCTCCATGTACGTCAGATACGTCCGTCATGCATGCCACTCACGTCAGGAGACATCTCATGTCCGCACCTCAGACACCCCATACGTATGGAGCGACCACCACTGCCGCCGAGGTGATCGACGACGTCGACCTGCACGGCCGCCGCGCCGTGGTCACCGGAGCCAGTTCCGGGATCGGCGTGGAGACGACCCGGGCGCTCGCCGCGGCAGGCGCCGACGTCACTCTGGCCGTCCGGAACACCGACGCGGGTGTCCGCGTGGCGGCTCGCCTGGAAGCAGAACTGCCATCCCACTCGGGAAAGTTGACGGTCAGCCGGATCGACCTGGCCGACCGGTCGACGGTAGCGGCATTCGTGGCGGCCTGGAACGGCCCGCTGGACATCCTGGTCAACAACGCCGGAGTGATGTCCCCGCCGGAGATCGCCCGCACAGCCGACGGCCGGGAATGGCAGTTCGCCGTCAACCACCTGGCGCACTTCGCTCTCGCCACCGGCCTCCACCCGGCGCTCGCGGCGGCGAACGGCGCACGAGTCGTCTCGCTGAGCTCCATCGGCCACCTCTTCTCCCCGGTGGTCTTCGACGATCTGGACTACCGCTTCCGCCCGTATGACCCGTGGACCTCGTACGGGCAGTCCAAGAGTGCCAACTCCCTGTTCGCCGTCGCCGCCGCCGAGCGGTGGGCCGATGACGGCATCACCGCCAATGCCGTGATGCCGGGCAACGTCGGCGACACCGGCCTGGCCCGGCACGCGGACATGGAGGTCGTGGCCGGTCTGATCGCCTCGGGCGAACTCGCCTTGCCGCAGGGCAAGACCGTGGAGCAGGGCGCCGCCACCTCGGTGCTGATGGCCGCCTCGCCGACGGTCGAAGGGGTCACCGGCCGCTACTACGAGGACTGCGCGGAGGCCAAGCCGGTCAGCGAGCGAGCCGGTGCCATCGCCGGCGTCGCGCCGTACGCCCTCGACCGGGACAACGCTGCCCGGCTGTGGGCCGTGTCCGAGGCCTTCATCCGCTAGCCGACGCCGCTGCGGCAGCCGCGCCCCGAAGCCAACGACCCGTACACGTCTGCAGCGGCCATGTCGCGGGACGGCCGGGCCTCACGATTCCGTGGACCGTGCCCCGGCCCCGCGACCGGGGCGGCCCTCGGACCCGGCAACTCCGCCGCACCGACGCGATGTTCGCCGCCCGGACGGCTGAGGGCTTCGCAGCCTTGCTGCCACACCACATCGAGGACGCGTACAGGAACGCGGCCATGCCGCGCCTGGACGGCGGCCACCGCATGTCCGTCCGCCAACCACTCACCCCCAGGAACACCATGACTGGCAACACCCGTCCGACCACCCCGTTCGACCGCGAGACCACGCCGACAAGGTCCTCGCCGGCGTCGACCTGACCGGCAAGCGCGGCAGCGTCACCGGCGGAGCCTCCGGCATCGCCATCGAGACCGCCCTCAACCCTGGCGGCATCCGCACGCCGCTCCAGCACCACCAGCAGAGCATGGACCTGGACCCGGCGACCGAGGAGATCTTCGACAACTTCCCCTGGCGCACCCCTGAGCAGGGCGCCGCGACATCCGCACTCCTGGCCGCGTCACCGCTCGTGGACGGGGTCGGTGGACGCTGCTTCGAGAACCGCAACGAAGCCCTTCCCCACGACCCCGCAGCGGCCGCCGACAGCCCGGAGCCGTCCGGCGTGGCTTCCTATGCCGTGGATCCCGAGTCTGCCGAGCGCCTCCGGGACGCGTCCCGGCAGATGCTCCCCCTATGAAGCACCTGCACGGCACCAGAGTGAGCGTTATGCGGTCCGCTTGCTCGCATACACGGATGGCGTCAGTCCTCGAACCCGGTCTTCCTCGTCCACTGCGCCTTGTCACAGACCAGGGCCCGGAACTCCTCGGCGAGTGCCTTCTTGAGCAGGGGGTCGAACTCGATCGGGCGGACCGCGGCTCACGCGGCAGCCCGGCGCCTGGAACAGCCCGTGGCGGCTGTCCCGGGGAGGTCTGGCTCGGGTGACTGTCGTGAGGTGTTACCGAACAGGTGAAGGTGCTGTCGTGGACGCGAGAGATCGCACTCCGGCGCCACGGGGTACTGCCCTGATCCCTTGATCCATACTGCGTCTTTTCGTCCGATCACTTCATTCATAGGTCACCCCGCACCTGTGTGTGCATCCGGCACAACCATCCGTGCCGCTCGGTGGTCACATCAAGTGGGAGTAAACCGCTCCCAGGGACACAAGGGGGAAATATGGGAAGCGTGCGTAATATCGCGGTTGTCGGGGCGTTAACCACACTGGTGGCGGGTGCCACGGCCGTGTTCGGCACGACTGCCTCTGCCGCACCCAACGTCACACCGCAGGGCGTCTGCGGCAGTGCGTACAAGACCGTGAACTCGGTGCCCGTCGGCTCGCTGGGTACCGTCTATCTGACGTACAACTCCTCGAACGGCAAGAACTGCGTCGCGACCATCCGTACCAACCCGGGCACGGCCAAGGACATGTCCACGTACATCTACGTCCCCGACACCGACGAGTGGGCCGGGGACTCCGGGAAGTTCACGTCGTACGCCGGGCCGGGCTACGTCTACGGCAAGGGCCACTGCGTGAGTTGGGGCGGCAACATCGCCAACGTGTACGTGTCGGTGGAAAACTCCAACTGTGCAGCGCTCAAGGAACACCGGGTCACCGAAATCCGCTGATCCGGCTCATCACCCAGCCGCAAGGTCCCGCGCCGCCGCTACCCGGAATCCGACCGCCATACCGCTGACGGTTGCCGGGAAGGTATCCATGAGCCGCAGGCGGCGCGGGATCTTGTAGTGGGTCGGCCTGCCACGGCAGAAGCGGGGCCCTACGTGTTTGGTCAAGGTCGGAGGCCAGTAGGTCTTGTACTCGAAGGCGGAACATCCGGTGAGTGCCACGACTGCGGCCGCGCCGGCGAGGGCAGCGGCGACGGCGGGAAACCTGCTGAGTCGGAGGGCAGTGGTGGGTCTGCCCGTCCTGCGGTACATGGTCACGGTGGTCTCCAGCCATTCGGGTTGCCCCACTCTCACCGCCGGCATTCGGCGAGACCCGAGTACCCGTACTCAGAAACGACTGTGCGGATGCTCAATGCGCCGCAATCCGGGGCGGGACATCGGCGCCCCGCCACGTGTCGTAAAGGATCTTGACGGCCGCGCTTTCCGCCAAATCGGCTGACCAACGTCCAGGGCATGGCCAAGGCTGAATGGCAATCGCTCAGCGTTCAAGGGCACAGGACACTGCTCCTCAGCCTCAGTGCAGCGCCGGCCAGCGCATGGGCCGAGGCGCTCATCGACTGGTATCGCAACCGGCGCCGCCGCGGCTGACGCCGGAGGAAAGGAAGCCTGCCCCCACCGGCACTCGTTCCTTGATTCGCTGCGGGGCGCAGCCGTGATGTTCTCAAGTCGGCTCCCTTGCCCTGGTGGCAGCAGACTGAAGGGACGGGGGCACCGTATTTTCAGCAACTGTTTCTGAACCCGGAGCGTCGGGGGGCGGTGGCCGGCTCGAGGCGATAGACAGGAGGGATGACCGAGGGTGAGCCGAATGTCGACGGCCCCGGGCAGGCTCAGCCCGAGCGGTGTGACCTGTGTGGGGTTCCCGATGCCGGTGGGTGAGGTTGAGTCATGCACGCCCGACAGGTACGACGGCTTGGCATCGGGAGGGCTCATGGAACGTGATCAACCGAAACCTCCGAACATCGCTGACCTGCATGACTTCCTGGACCACCAGCTCGACCAGATCTCAGCGCAGCTCCGGGGGCTGGCCCAGACCAGGGACCGGTTGCAGGCGCTGCTGGACGCGGTCATGGCAGTCAGTCGGGAGTTGGAGCTGCCAGTGGTGCTGGACCGGATCGTCACGGCTGCCATGAACCTGGTCCAAGCCCGCTATGGGGCGCTGGGCGTCCTCGATGAGCAGGGCACGGGCCTGGCGCACTTCATTCCCGTGGGTCTGAGCGAACAGGAACGGGCCGACCTGGGCGGTGTCGAGTTTCCGCACGGGCGGGGTCTGCTCGGGACCCTGATCCGCCGACCCGAACCGCTCCGGGTCCAGGAGATTTCCTCCCACCCGCATTCCGCAGGCTTCCCACCCGGCCACCCGCCGATGCGCAGCCTTCTCGGGGTGGCGATCAGCGTCCGGGGTGAGGTCTACGGGGACCTTTACTTGGCCGACCGGCGTGACGGGGAGCCCTTCGATGCGTACGACGAGGACATCGTCGTTGCACTTGCCGGGGCCGCCGGAGTGGCCATCGAGAACGCGCGCCTGTTCGAGCATGCCCGGGCAGGCAGTGAGCTGTTCCAGCGTCTGCTGCTGCCGACGCTGTCCGACCTGCGACCGTACGAGGGCGCCGCCGTCTACCGGCCGGCGACCACCCCAGCACGGGTCGGCGGTGACTGGTACGACGCCTTTCTGCTCCCGGACCGGGCGTGCGCAGCCGTCATTGGCGACGTCTGCGGCCATGACCTGAAAGCTGCGGCAGCCATGGCCCAGACCCGCAACATGCTGCGCGCCCTTGTCTACGACCGTCGCACTCCGCCCAGCGCAGTCCTCACACAGCTTGACCGCACTCTGCACGCCATCACCGACAACCCCCTCACCACCGCCTGCCTGGCCCGCATCGAACCCGAAGGTTCCGCCTGGACCCTGCGCTGGAGCACCGCAGGCCACCTCCCCCCTCTGCTCATCGCCCCCGGTCGGCGGCCGAAGTACCTGCATACCGATCCCGGGATCCCTCTCGGAGTGGACGCCGACCAACCCCGCCCTGACCACACCCACCCACTCTCCGCCGGCTCCACCGTGGTTTTCTTCACCGACGGACTGGTCGAGCACCCCCAGCACTCCATCGACACCGGCCTCGACGCCCTCGCCCAATCCGCGGCCACCCACGGAGACCTGTCCCTGGACGACCTCTGCCAGGCCCTTGTCGACCACCACCCCAGCGACGGCCACGACGACATGGCCATCCTCGCCCTGCGCACACCCCTGCCGACGTAACCCTTCCCCCGAATACGAAGGTCACTGAGTAATGATCAAACAGGACTGCCCTTCGGAATCGGTGGGTAAGGCGTCGGCGCTCGGAATGCCGATTGGGCGTGTTCCGACTTCGACCGGCCGCGGGGGCTGGTGCATCTGCGGGGCTGGGCGACCGCGTGCGCGTCCCGACCCTGCGCAATCACGAATGGCCCCGACCCGCACTCCATCGGCCCTGCCTGCTGCTACGTGACAGCACGATCGCGGCCCAGAGGTTACGCGGGTCGCATGCGGAAAGGCTGAGACGTGGACCTCAACGAACTCCAGCGCCGTGCCCTGCGCATCCATGACCTCTACGACGAGTTGAACCTGAGCGAACGCGGCCGGACATGGACACGCGAGGAGTTCATGCTCGGCTTCGTCGTTATCTAGGGTTGTCAAGGTGATCTTGCAGGTCAGGGCGTAGTCACCTCTTCTGGCACATGAGGCAAGGACTCGTATCTGTCCCGTGTGGACTCCGTAGAAGCACTCGACCCTGATGGGGATCTCTGAAATCGGCCGGTGCCGCTCGTCGCCTCAGTCGGTTCAGTGCTCAACGGAGTGAGGAGCTTCGACGAGCACTGCGCGAGTGCCGGCCAGGATCACCGGCTCGTGAAGTGTGCGGGTCGTCCCGGACGGACAGGATGCCATCGCGGATCCCCGGGGGCAGCCGTCTACGCTCTCGGCATGCAACGCAGCGATGTTACGCGGGACGACGGCACGTGGGTGGGGCTGTCTCTGGACGTACAGGATCGCCACCAGCCGGGGCTGTGCGTGTTCACTGCTGGTGCGCAACTGCTCGTCTCCCAACTGTCGCAGCCCGTGTTGCTCGCCGCCGTTGGCGAGCAACAAGAGGGCGTGGACTTCTGGCGCACCGACGGGTACCGCTCCTTCATCCCGCCCTTGCGTGCCGATGTGGCTCGTGCTCTGGCGGGCAGCCGTGAACGGTGGGCTCACCGCTTTGCGCAGTACCTCATCGACTCGCAGGGCAGCCCGTTGCACGAGGGCCGGTGGCTGCTCTCGTGCGAGACTCCGCTCCGGCGCTGGCGCCACGCCGACACTTCGCATGCCGAGTACTGGAGCTCGATGCTCGTCGACGGCCATCCCAACGGATACGTCGACTGGTTCCTCCACTCTCATTCGTGGGAGGTCTTGCCGCTACGACCGATGCCCGATGCCGATGACAGCCGGGTCAAGGCATACCGCAAGCAAGCCCGTGAAGGGACTCTCCCGCCCGTCTTGTTGTGGTGGGTCAGTGGCCTGGACTGCCATCTGATTTTGGACGGTCACGCGCGCTACGCCGCGGCTGTGGCCGAGTCCGTGGAGCCTCCGCTGTTGCAGCTCCACCGCACGGTCTCGCGCGATGACCTGGCGGCGCGCACCGAGGAAGCCGTGGGCTTCTACGAGAACGAACTGGCGCGCTTCGCCGAACTGCGCGCCGTCCACGGCCCCGCAGTCCCGGACGGCGCCGCCGCCGCCGGCCCACAACTCGTTCGCCTTCTTCATGACCTGAACGCCGCGGAACAGCCGACCTGGGCGTGGCCCCTGCCCGGCGGGGAGAAACAGTGGTGTCACATTGCCCGCGAGGTGACAGCGAGCCAGAGCTGGCCCCGCGTCTGATTCCTGCCGAATTCCTTGCGCCAACCGTGACGTCTGGGCATACCGCCGTACCGTCAGCGGGCGGTCCGCGCTCAAGTTGGCCGGAACCACCCCTGGACCTGGCTGGCTATCGCGGGTAACTCCCTTGTGGTGCCCGTCCGTAGGTCAAGCGCCAGATGCCTGGGGAGATCTATCGAGCAGGTGTGAGGACGCCTCTGAGTAGGGGGTGGCCGTTTTCAAGGCTCTGTCTGCAGTTTCGTGGCCCGTTCAGAGGTCGTTAAGTCCGATCTTCCTCGGTTCGTGATCGCTCGATCGTGGTACTGATCGTCGCGCGGGCCGCCTGCTGGGCATGTCCATGCTGAGATGCGGGGCATGGAGCGAAAGCCGTACCCGAGTGACTTAGCGAATGAGCAGTGGGCGTTGATCGAGCCGATGATCACGGCCTGGAAGCAGGACAGGGTGGCGCGGTCGGGATCCCGGGGCCTGCGATCTGAGGGAGGTCGTGAATGCGATCTTCTATCAGAACCGGACGGGCTGCCAGTGGCGCTATCTGCCCCATGACTTCCCGGCCTGGTCGGCGGTTTTTTACTACTTCACGCTGTGGCGCGAGGAGGGGCTCGACCAGCGGATCCAGGAACTCCTGCGCTGCCAGGTGCGGGAGAGAGCCCGGCGATTAGGGGACCCGTCCCTCGTGATCATCGACACCCAGTCCGTGCGCGCGGCCGCGGGTGTTCCGAAGACCACGACGGGACTGGACGCCAACAAGAAGGTGTCGGGCCGCAAGCGGGGACTGGCCGTCGACGTACTGGGGCTGATCATCGGCGTCGTCGTGCTGGCCGCCTCCGCCCACGACAACGCCGCCGGCACCGCCCTGCTCGACCAGGCGGCCGAGCGGTGTGGGATGCGCCTGGAGAAGGCCCTGGTCGACCAGGGCTTCAAGGATGAAGTGCTCATCCACGGCGCCCTGCTGGACATCGACGTCGAGGTCGTGCGCCGCAACCCCGAACACCAGGGCAAGGGCTTCGTCCCGCACCAAGAGGTGGATCGTGGAGCAGGTCAACGGCACGTTGATGTTGCACCGCCGCCTGGCCCGCGAGTACGACCGCCGCCCCGACACGTCCGCCTCACGCGTGTACTGGGCCTCGATCGCGAACATGGCCCGCCGCCTCACCACACCGAGCCCTGCCTGGCGCGAGAGTCTCGGGCTGGCCGCGTGAACGTCATCGAGCTCCTGGCAGACCTCCACGCCCAGCACGACGAGACCACCGCCCAGGCCGGTGAACTACGCGACCAGATCGAGCACTTGACCGCCACCCTGGCCGAGACTGAGGCCCGTCTGGCAGACCTGGCCACCACCCGGAAGGTCATCGCCGAACTCGCACCGGCCGGGACCGAACCCCATCCACCCGAGACGAACACCGCCTACCAGGCCATCGTGAACGCCTTCAACCAGCACCCCGACCAGGCATTCAGAGCCCGTGAGCTGCACGAATTCCTCGGCATGCCCACCGACGAGGCGACCGTCAACATCACCCGCAGCCGCCTCGGACGCCTCACACGCCAGGGCTTCCTCACCCAACCCGGACGAGGCCGCTACCAGAAACGGACTTAACGCCGCACTTCGCGGGCTGGAATCGGCACAGCCGACGGCCGCCACTCTCGCCTGAGCAACCCGAACACCCACGAGTCGGAGACCTCGCCGTTCACCACGCAGTCTTCCCGCAACGTCCCTTCACGCACGAACCCGATCTTCTCCAGGACGCGGGCAGATGCCACGTTGCGCGTATCGGCCTCGGCCTGAACTCGATTCAGGTCCAGCGTGTCGAATGCCCACTGCAGCAAGGCGTGCGCGGCCTCCGTCGCGAATCCGTGGCCCCACATCTCATCGTCGAGGACGTAGCCCAACGACGCGCTGCGATAGTCCTCGTCCCATCCGGTCAGACCGCACCAACCGACGAAGGCCCCGTCAGAAGCACGGTCGATGGCCACCCGCGCCCCGGTGCCTTCGTCCGCCATCTTCCGGCACATCGCGACGAAGCGTTCGGCGCGGGCCCGTTCGGTCCACGGCGACGAGTCCCAGTAGCGCATCACGTAGGTGCTGCTATGCAGCGCGAAGAGTAGGTCCGCGTCGGCGTCGGTGAAGGGCCGCAGTCGCAGGCGAGCGGTGTTCAGTATGGGGGTGGCCAAAGTCATGCGCACCATCTTGCGTCCTCATGGGGCGGACAGAGTAACGAATATCCGATCCCTGTCCGGTCCTCACGACCAAGGCACCGCCTATCAGTAGATCGTGCACGGCACGACTACTCGACCTGCCCACCGACGCCCCAGACATGAACGTCCACCGCAGCGGCCTCGCCCGCCACGGCCTCCTCACCCAACCCGGACCGGGCCACTACTAGAAACGGACTTAACGACCTCTCAGAAGGACCGGTAGATCCCCTCGGGATCATCGTGAGCCCATGCCGCGTACTCCTCGAAGCCCAGGTTGCCGATGCTCAGGTTCGCGTGGACATCGTGGAGCCCTGCGGGGATGGCGCGGAATTCGCGGCCGAACTCGGTCAGCCGTTCGTAGTCCTCTTCGTCCACGCAGTCCTCCCGCGTCAGCGTGGTGACCGCCAGCAGCGGGTGGCTCTCGGCCTGCATGGTTGTACGGTCGGCGAGAAAGACAACGGCCAGATTGTCGTCGCCGCGGACCGCAGTCAGCACCTGGCCAACGGTTGCTCCTGCCCAGGCTGGATCGTCGATGAAGTGGACGTGTGCCTCGTACTGCCTGTCTCCCCAGGGCTTGGTCAGCGCCGCCGCCACGTCCTGCCACGTCTGGTCGTCGAGGTAGTCGGTTCTGACGACCAGGGCATCGAACTCATCACGGTCGGTGACGGCGGGCGACGCTCTCATGGATCCTTCTCCTCGGTGACGATCGGTGAGCCGTGCCCGACTGTCTCATGGGCGGTTTCGAGGTTCTGTCCGCACTTCCATGAAGCCGGTAATCAGGAGCTCGGCGGAGTAGGCCAAGGTCGGCCGTCAGGTGCCAGGGAGGGGCGGCCGGCGAGGACATAGTCGCGGTATTCATCACCTGCTATGGACTGGTTCACCCAGCGTTCGCGTACAGCTCCAGTCTGGTCTGCGGCAGCGTCCAGTGCGGCTGCTGGGTCGCTCGTGGTTGCGACCAAGAGGCCGAAGTCCTCTTCATCTTTGTCGAACAGTGCAGGCAGGGAATCCAAGTCGTAGGTCCGGGGTTCGGTGTCGAGAACGGCGTGGAGGTAGATCTCGTAGTTGCCCTCGGCAGGCCGTACCTCGACGTAGGAGACACCAAGCCGGTCAGGGGTTCCAGACGGCCCGAGGAACTGCTCGATGGAACGTCCCCGCTTGAGGGCACCGAGGAGGAATGGCTCTGCCAGGTATCGCACGCCGCAACACTACGGCGTGATGAGAATGCGGGTCCGTAGGAGGTCCAAGGATGCCCGTCCGTACGTGGCCCTTTTCAACGCCTTGACCCGATTCACATGCCCTTCGACGACTCCTGAACTCCATGGGAGGTTGAGGCTGGCCGTCACTGCGTCGAGGTCTTGTCCCAGGAAGCTGCCGAACGACCGGGGCGGTCCGATCGCGGAGTGTTCTGCCTCTCGGATCCATAGCTCGAGCATCGTGCCGCAGCGGTGCCGCACCAGGTCAGCGAAGGACCGCGCGAGGTTGCAGGCTTCGGTGATGTCGGGGCATGCGATTCGAACGCCGCAACCTCAGCCAAGTGGTTTCAATTTGGAGCGGCATCGGCGAACACGGCGCGGCGACACTCCCCGCAGGCAGTGGGCATGCTCGGCCTGTACTCGGCTGGCACCGATCCGGTAGCGGCGGTGGTGTTCCTGTCGCTGATGGGCGGTGCGCTTGGGCCGGTGTTCATGGCTACGCAGAACGCGATGCCGCACTGCGCACCGGGCCGCACAGATATCGCACTCGCAGCCAACTCCGGTTCATACAACGCCGGCATGGCGGCAGGCGCCGCGCTCGGAGGACTGATTCTGCCGCTGGCCGACGTGCCGAACACCTTCCTGGCCGGTGGGCTGCTGATGCTGACCGTCGGGGCCTGCGCGGTGCTACTCGGCGGGTGGCTACAGCGAATGCCACGGAGTCCGCCAAGCAGGAGCGGCGTCAATGGGTGATTGGTGCGTTCTGGTCCCTCATCATCTGCTTTAGGGACGCCCGGAGCCCGCCGAGGCTGTCCTGAGCATCTTCCAACTCGGCTCGCAGCGTGTCTGCCTCAGCGCGTGCGGCGGTGAGTTCGCTGTCGCGCTGATGGAGCTGAGTGGTCAGTTCCTGGATGCGGGCGACCAGCTCGGCGACGGGCGCCTGCTCGACTTGCTGTCCGAGCCCCCGCTGGACCGCGGCCTTGAGCCGGTCCCGTTCCTCCCGGACTTTTCGGAGCTCGGCGCGATTTAGCTCAAGATCGGTTGCAAGGCTGGCCGCACTGGCGGTCGAACCGGTTTTCCGATCACGCGCTGTCGCGCTGGCCTGGCCCTTTCGGGCGGCCTCAATGTGCTCACGGACGCCTTCGGCGTAGACGAGCCAGTTCGATACTCCGGCCGCGCGGGCAACGGAGAGGAAGGTGATCTCCTCGCCCTTGGCCTTCATCTCGTCCAGGGCCGCGAGGACTCTGCTCCGCTTGGTCAGGCTGTCCCGCTTTCGGGCTTCCCGCAGCACATCAGCCGGCGCCCGTTTCGCCGTCACGACGTACCGTCCACGGTGCGACGCACGACCGGCATGGGAAGGGCGACCGGGCCGGCGGAAGCAGAGGCCCCGGCACGGAGCCTGCGCAGGACGCGGCTCGCTTCCTCAACCTCACGGCGTTCGTCGTCGGGCATGCTCTTCATCGTGGCCTTCATCTTCTCGATGACGTCAAGGTAGCCACCAATCTCGGCCTCCATGCCCTTGATCGTCCAGGCGGCAGTTCCCATCATGCGCGCCACTTCAAGGTTCGCCTTCAATGTGCGCACCTGGTCTTCGATCGCTGGAAGGTGGGACGGGTCGGGCCGGTAGGACGCGCAGCCTGAGCACTGGAATCGGATGGGGCAGGCTCGACCGCCGGCCTTGACGTTGGACGGCTCGATGCAGTTACCGAAGGGCACGGCGACCGATCGCAGCTCGTAGGCGGCTTCGGAAGCCATGGGGGCGGCATGCCCGTGCCGGTCCATGCTGTGCAGCCTGAGCACGTCCACGGCTTCGCGCTTCATTTTCGACGAAACGCGGTAGTACGCGGCTGTGGTGGCGGCCGATTTGTGGTCCATGAGCGCCTGCAGGACGTGCGGGGCCACTCCGGCGTCTGCGTACCTCTGGCAGAAGGTGTGCCGGAAGGCGTAGGGAAAGATCCGCTCACGGTCGAACGGCAACGGGGCGCCGTCAGGCCCCATCTTGCCCTGGCGGACCCACCTGGTGATCGCCGAGTGACGGAGCATGTGGGGGCGGGCGGTGAAGCCGGCTCGCTTCGCGAGCCGCTTGAACAGCTCGTATGTGCTCGGGTACTTCATGGCCTGCCCGAGTGGGCGGGCGAACAGGTTGACGAACACCATGTCGCAGTCCGCGGCCTCGGGTATCCGATCGCGTTCCCAGGCGTAGTCGGCGTACAGCTTGCCGATGTCGTCGCCGACGGGAATCCAGCGTGGCTTACGAGCTTTGGCGAGGGCCCCGTTGGAGTTCTGGCGGCGCCGTACGTGGATGTGCGGTCCGGCGACCGGACAGCCGAGCATCTTCGAGCTCGACAGCAGGTGCATGTCCTCGCGGCGGAGGCCCAGTGCCTCGCCGATCCGGATTCCGGTTACGGCAAGGAGTGAGACCAGGAAGCGATCCCTGGCGTGGGTGGTGCACTCGATGAGGTGCTGGACGTCGTCATCTGTGAGGTACTCGTAGCCGGGTACCGCGATCTTGAACTTGATGGTTCTGACATTCACCGTGGCCAGTTGGCCGTCCTCGCCCGCGTCGTAGCCGGTCGGCAGGTAGCGGAGAAGCTTCGGAGTGGCCAGCTTCGCCACCAAGTCGTCGGCCACCACACCGGTCGTGGCTGCGTGGCGAAGGAACTGACAAACCGTCCCAAGGATCGCGTTCGCGGTGCCCTTGGAGCGGAATGCAGGTTCGGCTCGGGCTGTGCGGCTTCTGGGCGGAAGAGGTTCATCGACCAGCCAGCGGAGGAACGCGGCAAGCTGTCTGAGTGTCGGAGCGGCCCATTCGATGCCGCTGTCGTAGCAGTACGACAGGTACAGGGCGATACGGCCGGCGTAGTTTCTCTCGGTATTCACCGAGGCGTCCTCCTGGTCACGGAGAGAAGCCAGGTACTCCGAAGCTTCTCGGTGCAACTCGTAGGCGGACGTTACGACGACCCACATCGGGGAGCCGTCGGACGGGGACAGGGCCTTCTCCGCGAAGAACGCCCGAGACGGTGGGGCTGGAGCTTGAGACATCACTTGAACCCTGCTGATACCTGTGAGGCACGTGCACATCAGAGCAGGTGCCTCACATGACAGAACTGTTGACGAAGCCCAAGATATTCGTCGGGGACGTCGGCGATCTGGCAAAGATCGTCATGGCACAGGAAGGTGTGCGGGACATGCCGGGCGGACGTGCCGCTCTGGAGCACGAACTCGCGGACTGTCTGTGGTCCGTGTTGATCCTCGCGCACCGGTACAACGTCGATCTGAACGCCGCGTTCCTGCGCACGATGGACGGACTCAACCAGTCGATCACCGCGCGGGGCAGACGCGATGCGGACCAACGTGAACGTGGCCAGGATGACACCGTCTGAGAGGGGCGATCGTTTTCCGCTCGCGATGGAGGTGCTTCGTGACAACCCGCTGGCCGAAGGCGACATATGCGAGGGCGACCTGCTGTGCGCGGTCCTGACCAGGAACTCAGCGGTCTGGAGCGCTCATCCGGAGCTTGCCAGGCAATTGACCTTCATCGTCGGTGGCTCCTCCCACCTCTCGCCGGACCTGCGAAGCGAGGTCGAGGGGTTGGTAGGCGCTGTCCAGAATTCGGTCCTGGCTCAACTTCCGTGCAGCGGCAACCCTCCGTCACTGTCCTGTGTCACCGAAGATTGATCCTTGTCAGCGGAGTCTGATCACCCGCAAGTTCGCGCCACCGAAAGTTGGTTGAGTGATACAGGGCGCGGCGCCGCCCACTCCTCAAGCCGAGAACGCTGATTCCTGCCAGTCCGGGGCATGCGCGCACGCGGCCGCCAACTCGTCAGAGACACATGCAGCGCGCCGGCCAGGGCCGCGACGGTGAAGAAGGCGAGGCTCGGGGCCCGGTCGGTTTCGATCGTGCGCAGAGTCTCCGCGGAAACCCCCGCCGCGGCCGCCGCCTCCGCCATGCTGCGGTTGCCGCGCGCCCGACGCAGCAGCGCGCCGAACCGCTCGGGCCGCGGTCCCGTTCCCACGGTGTCAGACGAGTCTTCGCCGTGACCGTGATACTAATACCGGTATAAGTATTGGGTCGACGTGCTGCCGGGAGTCAAACACATGGTGGAGATCAAGACCGATGCCGCATTGGACGCGATGCGGGAAGCCGGGCGTGTGGTGGCCCGCTCCCTGGCCGCAGTCCGAGAAGCAGCCGGCGTGGGGGTGTCCCTGCAAGAGCTGGACGAAGCGGCCCGGTCAGTTCTGGCCGAGGCCGGAGCCGGCTCCCCGTTCCTCGGATACCGGCCGTCCTTCGCCCCGGTCGCTTTCCCGGCCGTTATCTGCACGTCCGTCAACGAGGCCGTGTCGCACGGCATCCCCACCGGCTACCGGCTGCGCGACGGCGACCTGGTGAGCATCGACTGCGGCGCCGAGCTCGACGGCTGGACGGGCGACGCGGCCATCACCTTCACCGTCGGAACGCCACGCCCCGGCGACCTCGATCTGATCGACGCCACCCAGCAAGCCCTCGACGCCGGCATTGCCGCCGCCCAGGTGGGCAGTCGCATCGGCGACATCTCCCACGCCATCGACACCGTCGCCCGCAAGGCGGGCTGCGGCATGCCCGCCGACTTCGGCGGCCACGGAATCGGCCGCCACATGCACGAAGACCCACATGTCCCCAACCGCGGCCGCCGCGGCCGTGGCTTCCCCCTCCGCCACGGCCTGGCCCTCGCCATCGAACCCATGCTCATGGCCGGCGGGAAGAACACCTACCGCACCGACATCGATGGCTGGACCCTGCGCACCACCGACGGCAGCAGGGCCGCCCACATCGAGCACACCGTCGCCATCACCGACCAGGGTCCCCGTATCCTGACCCTGCCCTGACGCTCTCCCAGACGCTGCCGGATCCGGGACCGGACCATTCGATGCCCGACGGCACGCCCCATCCGTTGCGCCCCCGTCGCGCAGCGGACCGGATCACGATGGAGTACGACGACGCACTCGATGCCGCGCGCGGCGCCATGCGACGGGACATGGAACGGGGCACTGTCCTCCGGAGCCCTCTCCGGACAGGACATGGCCGGCGGGTGTACCCCTCTCCAAGTTGACCGGCGCGCCTCCCCGGTAGGGCATCGCTTCATGGTGCTGTTTATCCGTTTGGACCCGGGGTACCCGGCCTCGGCGGCAAGGGCGGCGACGCAGGCCGCGCTCTCAGGAGGCAGAGTCCTATGATCCGAGGCGGAGAAGCAGTCACCGGAACGGTCACGACAAAGGTCCCCGCGAGACTGGACCGCCTGCCGTGGTCGCGATGGCACTGGATGATCGTGATCGGCCTGGGCACTGTCTGGATCCTCGACGGCCTGGAAGTCACCGTCGTCGGGAACATCGCCGGCCGGCTCTCCGAAGCCGGTAGCGGCCTGCCGATCAGCAGCGCTCAGGTCACGGGCGTCGCGGCAGCGCTCTACGTGGCGGGCGCCTGCTCCGGCGCTCTCTTCTTCGGCTGGCTCACGGATCGTTACGGCCGTAAGAAGCTCTTCCTGATCACTCTCACCGTCTACCTCGCGGCGACCGCGCTCACCGCCATCTCCTTCTCCGTCTGGTGGTTCTTCCTCTTCCGCTTCCTGACCGGGTTCGGAATCGGCGGCGAGTACGCGGCCATCAACTCCGCCATCGACGAGCTGATCCCCAGCAGGTTCCGGGGCCGCGTCGACCTGATCATCAATGGCACCTACTGGCTGGGTGCGATGGGTGGTGCTCTCCTGTCGGTCCTCGCACTCGATACCGACATCTTCCCCAAGGATGTCGGCTGGCGGCTGACGTTCGCCCTCGGCGTCGTTCTGGGACTGGTCATCCTTCTGGTACGCCGTCATGTGCCGGAAAGCCCGCGGTGGATGTTCATCCACGGACAGTCAGAGGGAGCGGAGAAGCTCGTCGACGAGGTGGAAAGGGAGATCGAGGAGGAGACGGGCCGCCCGCTCCCCGAGGCGGAGAGCGAGATCACTGTCGAACAGCGACGCAGCGTCGGCTTCATCGAGATCGGGAAGACCGTCTTCCGGGACTATCCCAAGCGTGCGACGCTCGGCTTTGCGCTCTTCGTCGGACAGGCGTTCCTCTACAACGCGATCACTTTCGGCTTCGGCTCGATCCTGGTCACGTTCTTCGACGTCTCCACCGGAACAACCGGCTACTTCTTCGCCGCCATCGCGTTCTGCAACTTCCTGGGCCCCCTGTTCCTGGGCCGTCTCTTCGACACCTGGGGCCGCCGGCCGATGATCGCGGGTACCTACATCCTCTCCGGAGCTTTGCTGTTCCTCACTGCCTGGCTGTTCGATGCCGGACGGCTCGACGCCATCACGATGACGCTGTGCTGGTGCGTCGTCCTCTTCTTCGCGTCGGCGGGTGCGAGTTCGGCCTACCTCACGGTCAGTGAGATCTTCCCGATGGAGACACGGGCCATGGCGATCGCCTTCTTCTACGCGATCGGGACGGCGGCCGGCGGTATCTCCGGCCCCCTGCTCTTCGCGGGCCTGACGCAGAGCGGAGTCGTCAGGGACGCCGCACTCGCGTTCTGTGTGGGGGCGGCCCTGATGGTGATCGCGGGTCTGGTGGCCGTCTTCTTCGCGGTGGCGGCAGAACAGAAGTCGCTGGAACAGATCGCTACGCCGCTTTCGGCGGTCCCGTCACAGGACCGCGCTCTGCGCCGTGGAGCTGACGAGGAGAGGCCGGGGTCCCCGCCGGGCACACCAGCGGGGTGACGCCCCCTCAGGCAGATGATGCAGCGACCCGGAGTTCGCACCTGGCTCCGTTCGCATTGCCCTGGGAACGGGTCGTCGCCGGATGTCGACGGCCACGTAATTCCCCACCAGCAGCACCAACCTTCCCGCCCGAACGTTCGGGCGGGAGGTATCGCCTCAAACGCCTACGGCGCAGATGCTGACTCGGCTCAGTCCCACCAGCCTTCGTCGGTCTGCCGGCGCTGTACCCACCCCAGGAAGCCTCAGGGTCTGTCCGCGGGAACCGGGTCGGTCCGACGCCCGCGACCATCCACACGGAGCCTCGCTGCGGTGCCTCTGTCACCAGGAGCCAGTACGACTGGACATCCTGCGCGCCGAGCACGATCGATACTTGCGGGACGAGCGCGGCATCCAGTGCATTGCACCCGTTGGCGACTTCGGCGTCGTCGGCCTTCACCGCCGGAGGTAGGCGAAGGCGCTGATGGCCGTGTTCGGGGTCATCGGGGCGAGCGGTGAAGTGGCAGCGGGCTCGGGCATGACGGCTCCTCTCGTACGGGCCGCCTCGCTGGTCGCGGTGGCTCAAGATCGAGTCTGGGAGCGCGTGCCTGTTGATGGAGTCCGTTGCCGGGCGGGGAGAGATCTCCTCCGGGCTGTCCTCCGACAATGAAGGTGGACCGTTTGCTATCGAGGCTGGACCGGCTGTGATGGGCGGGTCAGGCTCCGGAGAGTTCTGATTGAGAGTATCGAGGCCAGGCCTGGGCCGGGGGACTACGTGTTGTCCTCGGCATCCGCCGACTTCGGCAGCAGGCTGTGCATCATCGCACAGTCGTGCGGGCCCTCCAGGCCCTTGATGGCCCGGGTGACGGCTTCGGCCAGCGTGTCGGAGGCTTCTCGGAGGAGCTGCCGTGCCTTGTCGGTGAGCGTCACCTGGATGCCCCGTCGGTCGCCGCAGGCGGTGCTGCGGGTGATCAGTCCGGCGTGCTGGAGGCAGGCGACCTGGTAGGTGAGCCGGGTCTTCGGGCGGCCGAGGCGTTCGGCGATCTGCGTCATGCGAAGGCCGGTGGCGGGCCCGTCGGCCAGGAGGCACAGCACGAGGAACTCGTCGTGGGAGACCCCGAGCGTCTCCTTCACGCGGGAACGCAGCTGCTGCTCGATCGCGCCGGCCGCGGCCAGCAGCCCCATCCAGGCCCGCAGTTCGGGCGGCAGCAAGGAGGACTCGCCGGTCGCGTCACGTCCGGGCGGATCGGCGGGGACGGGGAGGGTGACCATGGTGTCCCAGTGTACCTGTTGTTCAAATTTGGAGTATCGGCTAGCCTCCAGTCATCCAAATTTGGATGACTGGAGGGGAGGCGTCGCGCCCCGCCTCCGGTCCACTCACCTCAGGCATCCCATCAGGAGGACCGCATGTCCATGGCAGTCGAAACCGGCACCTGGCGGCTCGACCCCGCCCGTTCCACTGTCGGCGTCCGGCACAAGACGATGTGGGGCATGGTCACTGTGAAGGGCACCTTCACCGGTCTCACGGGTGAGGGTGAGGTCGGCCCCGACGGCTCCGTCAGCGGTTCGATCACCTTGGACGCCACCTCCCTGGACACCAAGAACGCCAAGCGCGACACGCACCTGCGGTCCGCCGATTTCTTCGACGCGGACCGGCACCCCGAGCTCACCTTCGCCGTGCACAGCGCGACCCCCGGCGACGACAAGACGGTCCAGGTCGACGGTCAGCTGACCGCGCGGGGCATCAGCCGTCCACAGTCTTTTGCCGCGCACCTCACCGAGGCGAGCGCCGACGCGGTCACGCTCACGGCGGAGTTCACCGTGGACCGGGAGCAGTTCAGCATGGGCTGGAACCAGCTGGGCATGATTCGCGGCCGCACCACCGTCACCGCATCCCTTAGCTTCGTCCGCGCGACGTCCTGAGAGGGGTTCGCCGAGCCGAGGCACGGCTGTCGGCGTATCAAGTCGGCCGCCAGGTTGGTGTGCTGCGTCGGCGTGCCGGGGTTGCGTGAGGACGCGGCCGCCCGTCGGCCAAGGGTGCGATTCACTCTGGTGACGGTGCCGCTCCCACTGCACCCCCGCACCTGCGGAGCACGGTGGCGGTCCGGTGTCGCCGGGGCGCGGGCAGGGCGGCCGCCCGCAATCGGCGAGACCGTCCCGCCCGGGTAGGAGGGACCGCCCTGGCTGGGTTGGCGGGGAAGCGCCCTGCCCCCGGTCAGTCGGACCGTGCCGTCGGCACGAACCCAAGCGGACCCGTACACAGGTGCACGGCATGCCGCAGCTCGCCCTGACCGGCCCTGTTCGAGGCACGTGGGGCTCCGAACTGGCCCCGGTCGTGAAGGCTTTGGGTATCAGTACCTCCGAGACCTGACCCGCCCGTCACGGCCGGTCCGACATCGAGAGCTTCAAGCTCTACGCACTGCGCGGAGCCACGGCAACCTTCTACGCCGCTGCGCTTGCCCGCGACCTGGACGTGGTCGATAGCCAGGTCCACATGGGCATCGACGACGAACTGTCCGCTCCGCACGTGTGGGTCGGCGGCGCCGAGGTGCCCGAGCCCCTCCACCAGCCTACGTGCGGTGCACTCGCTCCTCTCGAACTGGTGGAAACCCTCCAAGGTCGTCTCGCGATCGTTGTGCCGCATGAGGTCACCGCCCGCGTCCGTACGGTCGCAGACTTGCAGGATGCGGTGGCCCAGCTGGTGGCTGCCGCACTCTTATCCGCACCAACCGCAAGGACCCGATCGTGAGCGAACGCGTCATCGCCCCCAAGAACCGCGGCTTCCTCTTCCTCGACTCCCACCCGGTCGGCTGCCGTCAGCTGGTGGCCGACATGTGGCAAGCGGTCCCCGCCGTGCAGTCCGGCGGAGACGGGCCGGTGGCGCTCGTCATCGGCTCGTCCGCCGGTTACGGGCTCGCCGCCACGATCGCCGGGCTCGCCCGTGCCGGGATCCGTGGCATCGGGGTCTGCTTCGAGAAGGCGCCCGGGCGACGCACCGGCACGGCCGGCTGGTATCGCACCGCGGCCACCGCCGAACTGGCCCGCAAGCATGGCCGGGACATGGTCTTTCTCAACGGCGACGCCTTCTCCGACGCGATGAAGGATCAGGTCGCCGACCTGCTCAAGCAGCGGTACGGGCGCCTGGACTACCTGATCTACTCGGTGGCTGCACCGCGCCGCACCGACCCGGACACCGGCGTCACCTACTCCTCCGTCCTCAAGCCGATCGGCGAGCCCTATCGGACCAAGACCCTCGCCTTCGACAACACCGGCATCCCGGAGGTGACGGAGGTGGAAACCGCGCCGGCCGCGGGCGACGACATCGAGCAGACCACGGCGGTGATGGGCGGCACGGACTGGGAGCGGTGGATCGACCACCTGGCCGGGCGGGACCTGCTCGCCGACGGGTTCACCACCGCAGCCCTTTCCTACATCGGCTCACCGCTGACCGCCGGCATCTACCGGCAGGGCACCATCGGCGCGGCCAAGGCCCACCTCGAATCAACCGCCCGCACCCTGAACGAACGCCTCGGCAAGCTGGTCGGCGGCCGCGCGCTCACGTCCGTCAACGGGGCGGCCGTCACTCAGTCGTCCACCGCCATCCCCGGCATCGCCCTGTACGTCGGACTGCTGCGCGGCGTCCTCGGCGAGGGCATGGTCCCGCCGATCGACCAGCTCGCCGACCTGTGGGACCAGCTCACCGGCACCCGTCCCCTGAGCCTCGACGACGACGGTCGGGTACGCCTGGACACCTGGGAACTCGCCCCCTCGGTACAGGAGGCCGTCGCCGACCGCTGGACCAACGCCACCACCAGCAGCATCGGCGACCTCGCCGACCTTGACTGGTTCCACGCCGAAGTCCAGCGCCTGTACGGCTTCGCCGTACCCGGCATCGACTACACCGCACCCGCCGACACCGACATCCCCTGGCCGGATCCGGCCGCCTGACACCCTCTGGAGGAACGCCTTGCGCCTGCCTGGCGACACAACCCTCCGAGCGGCAAGCCGAACTACTCCTGGGGGAATGCCGGGACCCGGACGCCGACCGGATCGAGTGCGAGCTCCTGACGGCGGGGGAGAGCCCGGCCGCCGCACAACGGGCAACCGTCCTCGGTCGCCCGGTCGGTGACATCGCCTCGCCCCGACTCGCCCTGGACCTGGTGTTCGGGACGCCGCCGACCGCGCACGCGCCGTGGGCCCGGGCCGACGACGCCACCCGCCGCGTGCTGGAGGGCTGCCAGGAGGTCGCCCGGGACGGAACGCTCGCCCAGGTGGAGGACTCGGTGGCCCGGGTGCGATGGGGGAGCGGCGGCGGCCGCCAGGCGCCGGTCCGGGACGGGCTGATCGTCCGCGTGTTCCGCCACTGCGAATCACGGTCCGGACGGCCGCTCCTGCACGTCCCTGCTGTGCTTTCCGTCAAGGTCCGGCGGCCGGACGGGGCCTGGGGGAACCCGGCGACCCCCGACCTGTCCGATCCGCGCGAGGTTACCCCTGGCAAAGGACCGGTCATGGAGACAACTGGCATCGATCCTGCGTTGATCGCCTGGCAGTCCACCCGCCGCCGGCAGATCGAGGACGACTGCAACGGCCGGGTCCAGCAGTACAGGCGCGACCACGGCCACGAACCAGGGGAGCGCGCCCGCTACAAGCTGGGTCGGATCGCGGCGGACAGGACCCGGCCGACCGAAGAACTCCCGCGCCCGCTGACCGCGCCTGGTCGGCTGCGACCGCCGGAGTGCGCAGACACTCCCGCGACACCACCCGCCCGCTGACCACCCTCGGCATCATGTGGCCAAACCAGCCGTTACGCCGCTGTCTGCCGGGCCGCGTAGAACCGGTTTCGCCCGGCGGTCTACGCCGGGATGAGGACAGTAAGCCATTCCGCTTCACGTGGCCGGTACCCGTAACGATTCCTCAGCCCCGACACGATCGCAGGGACGTGGCCGGCTCCGTAGACGATGGCCACTCGGATCGGGTCGTCGGCGCGTTCCGCGTGGATCTCGCCGAGCGCGTCGAGCAACCGCTGGTCGCGCCGACCGGTCATCGCGTGCGCCACAGGATCGTCGGCCATCATCTCCGCCCGCAGCGTCGACGGCAGATCCTCGACTTCCAGGTCTTCATCGAGGAAGGCGCGCGGACCGCGCAGCGCGAACACCAGGCCCATCACGGGAGCCGCGACCATGAGCAGCAAGTACGTCCACCGCGGCAGAGTCTTCAGGTCCGCGATCGCCTCCGCGGCGGTCACATCCGGGTTGATGACCTGCACGGCTTCGGGCAGGAGCAGCTCTTCGCGCTGCTCCTGCAGGCCGTTGCGCCGCCGGCGTGGGGTGAACCGGTAAGCAAGTGTGAGGGCACTCACTCCGACCGATTTCCCTCGGATTCCCTCGATGACTATGAGGTCGCATTCCCTGAGCCTGATGCGGACCTGGGAGTAGAACGTCGGCGAAGCCACATGGAGCATCGGGAAGATCACGAATTCAAGCGGCGTCCCTGTCCGCCTCATGGTGATCACGGCAGATCGGACGGCGTACCCGGTCACCTCGATGATCTGCATGATTCCCCCGCGAACCTCGCCCGGTTTCTCTTGCACCCGTACCAGGACACGAGCCCGCCCAGGGCCGTGGTTCCCTCCCGCGCAAGCTGCCGCCGGACTGCACAGACACTCCCGCGACACCACCCGGCCGCTTCGGCGGCTCGGACGGCTCATGACGTGTGGGCGAGCCTGCCGCGGCGCACCCCGGATGAATGTTGCACCCACAGTTGGCTGCACAGTTGTCTGCACAGGGGGGTCCAAAGGTGCGCCAGAGGTACTGCCGGAGGCGTGAAACCCTCTTGTGTGATCTTGAGTGTTCTTCCTGGTCAGTGCCCTTGGGCAAGCCCCTGTCGTACGCCGACTCTTCTTTCTCCGCGATGGTCGGAGGAAGAGGCTTTGTCGTCTGACGGCCCGGCGCGGCCCGCTACCGCTGTCGTCCCGTCCTCGCTGCTCCGTCCTCGCTCCCCCGTCCTCTCTTCCGCGTTCCGTGCCCGGTGTTGCTGCCGGCCGGACCCTGCTTCTTCTACTCGCGTGCCCGGCGCGGCCTGGCGACGCCGGCCGTAGATGAGCGCGCCTCGCCGCTGCTCCACGAGGCTAGGCAGGGCGGGCACAGCGGCGGCGCATACCTGTCACAGTGTTTGAAGCCTCGCCCTCCCCCGTCGGTGAGGCTTCTCACCTGTACGTCGTCGTCGGGCGACTGCACCGGGCCCGGAATCACGAAGCCGCCCCGCCGGGGGGCTGTTGGTGCGTAGCGCCAGCTTTACGGCTGTGCGGTCCCGATTGTGCGCGTCCCGCTGAAGCCAGGTCCGACTGCCTCACGCAGCTCGACACCGCAGTACCGGATGGCGTTCGGGGACGGGATACGGGCTGTCATCCGATCGGGGCAGCGGTCTGCGGCGCGTTGTCACCGCTCCAACGCACGACTCCCGAGGCCGCTCGTAACAACGGTGCGCATGGGAACGCCGCGGAAGGCTTGGATGAGGACGACCGCGGAACCGGCGGTCACGCACTGGTCGGCGAGGTTGAAGATCCCTGACTCGCCGAGCTGGATGAAGTCCAGCACAGCGCCACGACCGAATCCCGGGGTGCGGAATATGCGGTCGGCGAGGTTGCCGCCGGCGCCCGCGAAGATCAGTCCGAGACCGACCGCCCAGCCGGTGGACCGGATGGAGGGGGCGACTCGGGCGATGAGGACGAGTACGACGATCGCGAGGAGTGTGAATACCAGGGTTGCGCGGGGTGCGAAGGAGCCGGCCGCTCCGGAGTTTCGGAAAGCGGTGAAGGTCACCGCACCGCCCAGGGGGTGCCTGGGTTCATGACCCTCAACGACAACCGCGGCGATCGCCTTCGTGATCTGGTCAGCGGCGAATCCTGCCGCCGCGATCGTCCACAGCAGATACATCCGCCGCACCGCCCACCTCCTGATCGCCGACCGTTCTTCACCGAGCGTACGCGCAGCCATCGATGACGAAGGAAGCGCCTGGGGAGGTGCCACGGCGACTTGGAGTCCGAAGGAGGTACTGACCCGGCCTCGCCGTACCGCTCGCCGAAGGCGCGCTACCGAAGGGCCGCCATCAGCCCCCGCGCGGGCCGGCAGACCGGGCCTTGCTCGGCAGCAGGGCGGTGCGCGGTCTGGGGCGCTGTGCTCCCCGCCCAGCCGCCCCTCGCGGCCGTACTCCGCCTACCGGCGTGTCCGCGAGCTGTTCGTGGTTTCCCGCGGACCCGCGATCGCGGCGAGCTGCAGCTTGGTCTCGTCCGCGCTGCCGGGCAGGGCGGTCATGATCACAATCCTGAGCTCGGAGTCACCGTCGGTCAGTTTGTCGCAGTCCACGGTGACCGGCCCCACCGATGGGTGCTCGATCGTTTCGTGGTCCTCCCGGTGAGCGGCCACTGCGCCGCTCGCCCACAGGTCGGCGAACCGTTGGTTGCCTTCGCTCAATACGCGGATCAACTCTGCCAGGCGCGCGTCGCGCGGGAAGCGGCCGGTGGTGCGGCGCAGGTCGGACACGACGGCGGCGTCGGTGGCGTCCCGGTCCGCTTCGGTCACAGGCCATAGCCCGAGGCGAACAGGATCTGTACGTACCGGGAACCTCTCGCGGGCGAAATTGCGCAGCTGCGGTGGCACCGACGAGGGATCGCCGAACAGCGCAGCCTAACTGCGGTTCCACCAGATCAGCTGCCGGTTTGCCGTGAACACGGCGACGGCGACGTCCCCGAGCCGGGTTTCCGGCACTACGCATCCCGCGACGGCCAGCCGCTGCTGCATGACCATCTCGTCCTGTCGGTCAAGGTCCGCCGCACCGGCGGCCAGTGGGGCACACTCCACACCCGCACCCCTCGAGCACACTGCCGTCCGAGCTGTACAACTAGCGTGTCTTCGAAGGGATCTGCACCGACCTGAACCTCGCCGCCACACCATCTGGGTGCTGGCGGCCTGGCCCGGCCCGCCACCGGCCGGCACCACGAATACGCCTAGGAGTACCGGTGGGCTCGTTCCGATAAGCCGTCACAACTGTTCGGCGTCGAAGATCGTCCTCGAGTCCAGGATTCCGCCGGCGTTCTCCTCTGCCCACCGGGCCAGAGCTTGGACGATTTTCAGCAAGCTGAGTCCGCGCGAGGTGAGGGCGTAGTCGACGCGTGGGGGCTTGGTGTTGTGGACGGTCCTCGTTACGAGCCCGTCGCGCTCCAGTCTGCGCAATGTGGCGCTGAGCATCCGCTGGGTGATGGGACTGCTGAGGCGGCGCAGTTCGTTGAAGCCGCGTGTGGTGTCGGCGAGCTTGCAGATCACGACTACGGACCACTTGTCGCCGATCCGTTCCAGCACGTCGCGGATGAGGTCACGGCCTTGTTCGCACAGAGCGGGGTCTGTGCCGCCGAGATCCGGGATCGACTGCGTCATGGCAGTAAGTATACGAGCGAAACCGGGTACGGCTCGGGAACCAGGTACGGGTCACGCCGGATCGCTCGGGGGTGGTTCCCCCCGGGATACCTGCGCACTTCGAAGTGCCTTCTTGTCGCTTTTCGTGTAGTTCGCGAGACTCGATGCCAGGTACGAAAGACGTACTTGGTATTCATCGGTTACTGCTCTAGGGGGCGTGACGTGCAAGCAGTTGGACTGTACGAGTTCGGCGAACCGGACGTACTGCAGGTTATCGATCTACCGGATCCGCATCCCGGGCCCGGTGAGGTGCGTGTGCGTGTTCACGCAGCCGCGGTGAATCCGGCGGATGCACTGCTGCGAGCAGGTGCGCATGTGGAAAGTCTCCGGGAGTTTCCGGGCCCGTATGTTCCCGGCATGGACATCGCGGGCGTGATCGACGAGGTCGGCCCGGCGACCGGGACCGGACTTAGCGTAGGCGACCCGGTCATGGCGATGCTCATGCCCCTGGGGACTGCCGCCGGCGGCTACGCCGAGTACAGGGTGCTGCCGGCCGGCTGGGTGGTTCGTGCACCAGCGGGCTTTGACCACGCGAGTGCGGCAACCCTGCCCATGAACGGACTCACCGCATTGCGGACGCTCGACCTTCTGGCCCTCCCGGCGGGATCGGTCCTCGCCGTCGTCGGGGCTGCCGGGACACTCGGTAGCTACCTGGTGCAGCTGGCCAAGCATGCGGGACTCACCGTGATAGCCGATGCCGCACCTGCTGATGAAGAACTGGTCCGCGGATTCGGCGCGGACGAGATCGTGGCCAGAGGATCCAACGTCGGCGACCATCTCCGCGCCCGGTATCCCGACGGCGTGGACGCGGTCGCCGATGTCGCGCTGCTCGGTCAACAACTGTCCGAAGCCGTCCGCGACAGCGGCACCTTTGTCCGCTTCCGCAGTGCCGAGGAACCCGGCGGCTACGAGCACGGGAACAGCGGCAGGATCACCGTGCTGACGACGTTTGTCCCCGACTACTTCGGGCGCACGGACAAGCTGAACCAGATCCGGGAACTCGTCGAGGCGGCCGTCCTCATCCCGCGCGTCGCGCAGACCTGTTCCCCCGCCGAGGCTGGTAACGCGCACCGCCGAATGGCGGCCGGCGGCGTCCGCGGCCGACTCGTCATCACCTTCTGAATCTCACCCAACTCCAAGAAACCCCGGAGTAGTCAGCATGTCAGCACGTTTCACCAACAAGGTCTTCCTCATCACCGGCGCCACCTCCGGCATGGGCCGGGCCGCCGCCGAGCGAGTCGCCGCCGAGGGTGCAAAAGTCGTCCTCGCGGCCCGTGGCAAGGAGGCCGGCGACGCGCTGGCCGCCGAACTGCGTGCCGGCGGAGCAGACGCCATCTTCGTACCCACCGACGTGACCGCCGAGGCCGAGGTCGCGGACCTGGTCCAGCAGGTCGTCGACAGGCACGGACGCCTCGACGGGGCCTTCAACAACGTCGGCGCGGCCACCGCCGTCGGCCCTCTCACCGACATCGACGGCAAGGCCTGGAACGCCGACCTGACGCTCAACCTCAGCAGCGTCTTCTTCAGCCTGAAGTACCAACTGCCAGCGATGCGAGCATCCGGCGGCGGCGCGATTGTGAACAACGCCTCCAACCTGGCAATCACCGGAGCCCCCGGCATGGCCTCCTACAGCGCCGCCAAGCACGGCGTCGTCGGGCTCACACGGTCGGCCGCCCTCGACGTGGCCGCTACCGGCGTACGTATCAACGCGCTTGTCACCGGCGGCGTCGACACCCCCCTGCTCCGCAACAACATGGGCCTGCCGCCGGAAGAGGCCGTCCGCGTGGCCGGAGCGTTGCACCCGATCGGGCGGATCGCCCAGCCGGATGAGATCGCGGCGTTCGTGGCCTTTCTCCTCAGCGACGAAGCGACGTTCATCACCGGAGCCGCGCTCGCCATCGACGGCGGCATGACCGCTGCATGACAGATGCCGGACTGTGCTGCACGCGGAGTTCCCCACAGCGCCAGCAGGCCGGTCGCGCTGCAGGCCCGGGGCTGTGCGCAAGGCCTCGGCGACGAACGAGGACACCCCGCGTACCGAGCCACTCGCGCCCTTGCGCAGGCGGGTGGCGGCGATCACCGGCGTGCGAGGGGCGCGCAGAGCACGGCCGGCAGTGCGTTCAAGCCCTTGACCTTGGGGTATCCGTAGCCGGCACCCTGCTTGGCATAGCCGTGGGTGCGGCGGATCGTGTCGTCGATGTCCAGGTAGGCCACCGTTGCCGCTCCGGGCAGGAGCAGGGTGTGGGAGGCGAGTTGCGGCCCCAACCGGCGGGCGACCGCCTGTAGTTGCTTCACCTGCCCGTGCGTGGATGCGCGCAGGAACGACCCGAGGGTGGAGGGCGCGCGGACCCCGCCGAAGAGGCGGTCCATCGCGCCGTGCCGCAACCGGTCCATATCCGCGTTGCTGTCCGTACCCGCCGCCATCCCCGTACCAAGGCCATGACCTTCGCGGCGGGGAACCCCCCCACCCCGTCGGCCGTGACCGGCGTACGCACCAGCTCAGCGATCAGGCTCGGCAGCCCGCACCGTTCGGCCAGGCGCACCAGCGGCTCCAGGCCGCCGTACGCCACCAGAGTCGAGCCAACACGGACAGGACCGCTGCGGGGGCATAGGAAGATTGCATGTAGGTGCTTTGCTGTACTTACCGGATGGAACCCTAGAGAAGTCCCATCCTCGGAGGTCACAAGGCATCTCCTTGAATTCGGGCGTCACACTCCGCAGACGTCAACCGGTGCATCCGAGCTCAGTATTCGCTCTTGATCACGAAGAAGGAGCCGCGGATCACGCCGGCCAGCTTTGACTTTTGACGCGCGAACTTGAAGCGCGAAGCCAACTCCTCGGGAACCTCCATGCCCTCTGAGAGCTTGAACCCGACTGCGCGCTTCGCCCCTTCTTCGATGCCGTACATCACGTTGACCGACAGGCCGGACTCGTAGAACACGTAGGCCATCCGAAAACCGTCCACCTCGAAGGAAGTCACCTCGAGCGGGCGGGCGGAGAAGACGATCTCGCGCTCGTGGGCGAGGATGCGGTTCACCCAGTCGAGCGTCTCGGGTGCCTCGCTTGCCGGGCTGACGGTGAAGACGTGATCGTACTTGTTCTTGTAATAGCGCGCCTCGTTGGCGCGTAGTCCAGCGAGAGACTCCGCGAACGGGGACGATTCCAAGCCGACGGTGGACACATTCACGAAGTCGACGATGTACGGCATGGACCCTCCTGATGGCGATCTATCAAGGAGACTGTAGTGCCACTCCCGTCGGGCGCACCTGGGGGACACGATGTCTGGAGGGGGAAGAGAAGGGGACCAAAGGATCGCACCTGCAAGATGCCCTGTCCCTTGCACACGCCCTTAGAACGCCTAACGAATGATCTTCGAGGTGGTTGGATCACTCCGAGATCGATGATCTGAGGGTGTGAAGTGGCTCGGCCGAAGCCGTGGGACATCGAAGACGAGTTGTGGGCGGTGGTCGAACCTTTGCTGCCCAAGGTGGAACGTCGCGTTCGGCACCCGGGTCGCAAGCGGCATCCGGACCGATTGGCCTTCCAGGGCATTCTGTTCGTGCTACATACCGGTATTGCCCTGGGAACACCTGCCGCAGGAACTTGGCTTCGGATCGCCGCGGTGGGAAGTAGCTGCCGAAGCAACCCGGCTGCAACAAGCGAATGTGCAAGGCCGCCGACCTTGTCCGACACGTCACCCGCACACCGGCGCGGGACACCACGTTGTGGAGCGACGGCTGAGCACGGAGGCCGTGGCAGGGCCATTGATTGTCATGAGGTCCATGAGCCGGTGTCGCAGCGTGGGCGAGTGCCGCCAGTGCTCGGGTGTCGCGGATCTGTTGCACTTCCACGTGACCCAGAGCCGTGGCTCACCGACAAAGCCACTCGACCGCCGGTCAGAGAGCGGGCTTCAGCTGCGTCGGGCGGTCGGTGGCGTTTGCTCGGGACAGGCGTTGTTCGGTCCAGATGGTTTTCCCGCTGGGGGTGTAGCGGACACCCCAGCGGGTGACGAGGCGTGCGGTGATGTACAGTCCCCGGCCGCCCTCGTCGGTGTCTCGGGCGCGCTTGAGATGCGGGGCGGTGCTGGAGGCGTCGGAGACCTCGCATGTCAGTCTGTCGCTTTCGCGGATCAGGCGCAGGGTCGCGCCGCCGCCGCCGTAGCGGATGGCGTTGGTGACAAGTTCGCTGACCACTAGGCACTGTTTCTCGGATCATGTTCGGAGCCAGATCACGAGGGCTGCGAGGGTGACGGTGCCGAGGTAGATGTAGGCGCGCTTCTCGTAGCGG
>NZ_JBITCU010000040.1:0-55420 GCF_044453545.1 Streptomyces sp. NPDC051664
GAAGCGAGACCAGGCCGGACACCGACTCCGCCGCGGTTCCGCCGGAGGCCGTCCACCCGGCTTCGACCGCGAAATGTACAAGCGCAGGCACAAAGTCGAGTGCCGGATCGGCCTTCTGAAGCAGGCAAGAGGCGTTGCGACCAGGTACGACAAGCTCGCCGTCCGCTACGAGTCGACCGTCCAACTCACCCTCATACGGCAGGCGCTGTGACCACATCTCAAACACGTCCTAGCGGTCCTCGCAACACTCATGATCATGGGAGTTGCGAGGACCGTGGGCGGTAAGAGGCTCGATCCGGAGTTGAAGAAGCTGTTCTTCGAACGGCTTCATGCCGTGGGAAGTGTCTCCCCCGTAGCGCGTGAGCTGGGGCTGAACCTGAACACGGCGTTCACGCTGGCCCGCAAGGCCGGCATGAACTACGGCCACCTGGGACACCCCGGGCGCGAGGAGTACTTGAAGCTGCGGGCCCGGGGCGTCTCCAGGCGGGAGGCCGCCGAGCGGGTCGGGGCGCACCCTCGCACGGCCTTGGACTGGGACCGGGGCATTCGGAAGTCCAGCAACTCGCGGATCTATCCCGACGGCCGGCGTGTGAACTACACGACGGGAACCGTCACGATGTCCGGTGTGATCACCACCGCACCGGCGAGGCCGGTGAGTCTCAAGTCCCTTGAGAAGAAGCTCCACCCCAGAAGCCAGTGTGGCAGGACCAGGCCACCGTTGCGCCCGATTCGCCGCACAAAGCGGAGCGGCGGCGAAGCGCGCCAGTCGGCGGCCGGACGTCGTCAGGGACGCGCTCGGGCGGGTGGCCGACGGAGGCAGTGGCCGGCCGACACTACGCCGGGGTCGGAGCTCGAAGGAGCGGACCGAGCAGCGAGGAGGCGACGGCAGCGCGAGCAGGCAGCGCCAGGCCGTCAGACAACAAAGCCTCTTCCTCCGACTAACGCGGAGAAAGAGGTGTCGGCGTAGGAAAAGGGCTTGCCCATGGGGGCTGACCAGGCAAAACGCTCAAGATCACAAAAGGGGGGTTCACACCTCCGGTAGTACCTCCGGTGCAACTTTGGGTCCCCCTGTGCAGACAACTGTGCAGACAACTGTGGGTGCAACCCTCATCCGGGGTGCGCCGCCGCAGGCTTGCCCAAAGGTCATGCGCCGTCCGAGCCGCCGAAGCGGCCGAGGAACTCGGCCAGGCGTCGGCGCTGGCGCCGCTCCTCGGCGAGCTGCCGGGTGAGCTGCGCGCGGTCGATGTATCGCTCCACGGCTTCGAGCACCAGGCGCTGGAGCTCGGCCGGTTCGAGGGCTTCGACCTCCCACTGGACGGGCCGACAGGCGTCGAAGCCGTACCGGCGGGCGAACGTCGGCCAGCGCGGGTCATCACGCTTTCCTTCGGCCGCGGGCAGTTCGTACGTCAAGACCTGCTCGCGGGTAAGCAGGACCCGCTCCACCGTCGACCAGCAGTTGGTGCGCGCCACCCAGTCGCGTTGAATGTGGCTCCTTGCATCAGGGGGCACCAACGTCCCTCACGGGTCACCGACCGTGATGAAGAGTCAGGGTGTCAGGCGAGGCGCACCGCTCAAGATCGAAGACCGGCCATAGCTGGGCCCTCGTCGTGCAAGGACGGGGCCCAGCCCGTGTCTTGATCCGGCCTCCCCTGGAGCCAAGCGCCAGTAGCGTGCGTCCCCCTGTGCAGAGATGCGAGGAGGAGCAAGTGCGACAGACGGGGACTCCGAGGCGGAACAGACTGCGCCCGGCGCGGCGCCGACCAACCCCGAGCCGGGTGGGCGCCCGCGAACGAGCCGGGGAGGCCGAGGCCATCAGTCAGCTGGGCGGGCTGAACCTCCTCACGCTGGGCGCAGTCGTGACGATCGTGGCCAGCCTGGGCAGCCTGGCGACAACAGGCATCGGCACCATCTGGAGTGCGCGCGTGGCGGCAGACCAATTGGCTCAGTCTCGCGAGCAAGACGATGCGCGGAAGCGCGCGCAAGCGTCACGAATTTCGATCTGGACGGAAGTGGACGACAGCGGGGAACGCCGTCTGCACCTCGCGAACCGGTCCGTGGATCCGGTCGCCCGGGTGGAGGTGTTCCTCTCGATCTACCCGCCTGGGGGGAGGACGTTGGACAGCGTCACCTTTCCGGTACTCATGGGAAGCCTCCCACCCTGCACGGATTCAGTGATCTCGGCCAAGACGCTGAGATGGGACCCTCAGGCATCCAAGGAGGAGGAATTCACCTGGCGGGAAGTTGATCCCTCGAAAGAGCGGTGGGGGGAACAGGTCAAGGGAGGCTGGGGATGGGTTACGGCCATGTCGTTCTCTGACAGGGACGGTCAGGAGTGGACGAGAAATAGGGGGGAACTGAAGAACGCCCCCGATTTCACTGCCTACTCGGCGGAATCCCTCCTCAGCGACGTGCTGCATGCTCCGGCGGAGGAGGGCAGAGGCCCTTTCGGGCGAGTCACGTCTCTTCCCGAAGTGCAGGCGCTCAAGTCCTGCGGAGACGACACCGCGAACTGACCCGCCGGGGAGGAGGGCCGACGGCTGCGGGGGCGTGCACTACCCACAGTCGCCGGCCCCCGGCTCTGCGACGCTACCGAACGGCTCCTGTAGCAGCCTCAATCCGCCGTGATCAGAAAGACCGGGCCTGACCTGCGAATTCAGGTACATGTACCCACCGGCCGTTGTTCCAGGTCAGCGGGTTGGGCAAGCCTCGGGCGGCGCGCGGTGGGCAAGCCTGAGACGTCGCGGGCAAGCGCTCGCGTCGGTTCGTAGTTGGCAACTCTGTCGGGCGGTGGGTGGCCGATCTGGACGATTCAGACGGACGCGGACATGGCGTCGGGGTGCCAGCACCTACCGCGCACTCGGCGGCACTTCTGGCCGTGGAGCCGCTGACCCTCCTCGCCAGGTCAAACGTCACTGGTCGCCGGAGCGGCGAAGTGCTGTCATGGGTAGAGAAGACGCGTTGACGAGCTGGCAGGGCCGCGGAGGCCGACGCGCCGCGCATCGTCCGCCCGGGCGGTCCGACCGCGCCCGCCCCGTCGCAAAACGGAGGAGGCCGACGCCATGCTGCACCGCCGCACGGTCGGTGACGTGATGACCGAGGAGGTCGTCACCCTCCGCCCCAACACACCGTTCCAGGAGGTCGTCGGCCTGCTGGATGTGAACGACATCGTCGCGGCCCCGGTCGTCGACGACGACGGCGCCCTCGTCGGCGTCGTGTCCGCGTCCGACGTGCTGCGGCACGAGACCGGCATGCCCGATCCGCAGGGGCAGGACGGGAACGACGAGGGCGCCTGGGGCAAGGCCCGGGCCCGAACCGCAGGCGCGCTCATGAGCAGCCCCACCTTCACCGCCCGATCCGACTGGACGATCCCCCGGGCCGCGCGGGAACTCCGCAGGCGGCACGTCAAGCAGCTGCCGGTCGTCGGTGACGACGGGCACCTCACCGGCATCATCAGCCGCAGCGACCTTCTCGACGTCTTCATCCGCTCCGACGTCGAGATCCGCGGCGAGGTGGAGCAGGACGTCCTGGGGGGCATCCTCGGCCTGGACGAGGATGCCGTCGCGGTCGAGGTCCGAGACGGGGTCATCACCCTGCGGGGTCACGTCCCGGAACCGGGTCTCGTGGCGGTGGTCGTGGGCCTCTGCCAGGGCGTCGACGGTGTCGACGCTGTGGACGCCCACCTTGCCGCCGGCCGGGTGGGATAGGTCGGGGCTACCCTGCGCGGCAACTGCCAACTAGGACGCTGATTGGTCAGTTCGATGCTCAGATTCCGGTCGCCCTCACCGCGCTGCGATCTCTCCGGCCCGGGGCAGGGGACAGCTGGTATCCGTTGCCCGTTCCGCGCGGCACGGACCCACCAGGCGCAAGATGGCCTCAGTCGTCGCTTCCGGCACCGCGATCGGGTGCGCTCATGTCGCCCGTCGCGGGGGTGCCGTCGGCGAGTCCGTAGCGCAGGTAGACGGTGCCCTTGGGGCTGGCTACCGGAGGGGCGAGGAGCCTCATGTTGGTGGGCACCGCGCCGTCGTCGAACACCTTCTTCCCGACGCCGAGCACGATCGGGTGCAGCCAGAGGTCGAGGCGGTCGAAGAGCTTCTCTCGCAGGAGGGTCTGCACGAGATTCAGGCTCCCGACGACCTTCACGTGCTCATGCCGGTCACGGATCTCACGCACCGCGTCGGCGAGTTCCGAGCCGAGCTGTGTGGACCCGGCCCACGAGAGGGCGGGCCTACCGCGGGATGCCACGTACTTCGGGACGCTGTTGAAGAGTGTGGCGATCTCGTTGTCCTCACCGCACTCCTGGTGAGGCCAGTAGGCGGCGAAGATGTCGTACGTCCGCCGGCCTAGCAGGAGGGCGTCCGTGCCTTCGTAAGCGGCACCGACCTGTGCCCCGGCGACTTCGTCCAGTAGGGGCGCCTGCCAGCCGCCGAACGGGAATCCCACCGGATCCTCGTCGGGGCCGCCGGGCGCCTGCCCGACGAGATCGAGGGTCGCAAACAGCTCGATGTGGATGAGGCCCATGGCTTACTCCCGATGAGTCGGTTGTCTCCGTCAAGAGATAGACCTACGGATGCCAGCGTGCTCATCGCCGCCACCGAACCCGGTTTCACCCCGTCGGGCGCATTCACCACGCTGGCCGCACCCCTCCGGGCCACCTACAGCGCTCACCGGGGCCAACCCGGGCCAACTTGAACGCTCAGGGGCCATCTACAGCGCTCAGTCGCACCGGCACGTGTCCCCCTCCGCTGTTGTTCCAGGTCAGGGGGTTGGGCAAGCCTCCGGAACAAGTGGGCAAGCCCGGTCGAAGGCGACACGAGGGCGCTGGAGCAACAAGACTCGCTTGTTCGATTTGTGTTCGAGTACTGTGGAGGCCTAGCCAGGCGGTTAGAGCGTATTTGGGGGTATATGACCGGAGGTCCCGATGGGTGGTGGTGTGCATCTGCATGTCGCCAGCGGCTACTCCGCCCGCTACGGCGCTTCCCACCCGCACGACCTGGTCGCCCGTGCCGCCGAGCGCGGCATCACCACGCTCGCGCTGACCGATCGCGACACCGTCACGGGCATCGTCCGCTTCGCGAAAGCCGCCATGGGGGCCGGCGTGCGGCCGGTTTTCGGCGTCGACGTCGCGGTCGCCCCGCACACCTTGGTCGGCCGCGCCGCCAGGGTGCGGACGCCGGTGCGCGGCGGCGCGCATGTTGCCGAGGCGCCGCTGAGAGTCACGCTCCTTGCCCAGGATCTTGCCGGGTGGGGGCGGCTGTGCCGGATCGTGTCGGCCGCCCACGCGACTGCTGCCGGCGGCCCGCCGATCGTGGCCTGGCCGGTGCTCCAGCAGTTCGCAGACCAGAGCCTCACGGTCCTGCTCGGCCCGGCATCGGAGCCGATCCGGGCCTTGTCGGCCGGGCGGCCGGACATCGCCGAGCAGCTGCTGGTGCCGTGGCGTGAGGTCGCCGGGCCGAACCTGCGCCTGGAGGTCCTCCACTGGGGGCTGGAAGGCATCGGCCCCGGATCGTTGCGGCTCGCCGCCCACACGCTCGGCCTGGCCGACCGGCTCTCCATCCCGGCGGTGCTGACGAACGCGGTGCGCTACGCCGACCCCGCTCAGCACCGGATCGCGGACGTCCTGGACGCGGCCCGGCTGCTGCGGCCGATCGACCGGCGGCGCCTGGACTGCGGTGAGCGGTGGCTGAACGGCCCGGCCGAGATGGCGGCTGCGGCAAGGCGGATCTGTGAGGCCGCCAGTGCAGGCCCCGGCCGCGCGGCGGAGCTGCTCGCCGAGACTGTTCGCACCGCTGAGCAGTGCGTGATCGATCCGGTCGCAGGCCTCGGGCTGGGTACCCCGCATTTCCCCGAGCCGACCGTGGTCGGCGCTGAGCCCGGTGCGGGTGGGGCGATGCGGCTGCTGAAGCAGCGGTGCGAGGCCGGGATGGTCGCCCGCGGTCTGGACCGTGACCGGCGGGCAGTCGAGCAGCTCGACTACGAGCTCGGCATCATCGGCCGGCTGGAGTTCGAGCCCTACTTCCTCGCCGTCGCCCAGGTCGTCGCCGACGTCCGCGACATGGGCATCAGGGTCGCCGCCCGCGGCTCCGGCGCCGGTTCGATGGTCAACCACTCCCTGTTTGTCGCCACCGCCAACCCGCTCGAACACCGCCTGCTCTTCGAGCGGTTCCTCTCCGAACGCCGCGCCTCGCTCCCGGACATCGACGTCGATGTGGAGTCCGCCCGTCGCCTGGAGGTATACGACCGGATCTTCGAGCGGTTCGGCTCGGAGCGGGTCGCCGTGACGGGGATGCCGGAGACCTGGCGGGCGCGTCACGCGCTTCGTGACACCGGTCTTGCCCTGGGTCTGCCGCCGCAGACGGTCGACCGGATCGCGAAGTCCTTCCCGCACATCCGGGCCTGCGACATCCGCGGAGCGCTCAAGGAGCTGCCCGAGCTGCGGCAGCTCGCCACCGAGGCAGAGTCGTACGGTCCGCTGTGGGAGCTCGCCGAAGGCCTCGATGCGCTGCCGCGTGGGATCGCGATGCACCCGTGCGGTGTGATCCTGTCGAACGCGACCTTGCTGGACCGGCTGCCGGTGCAGCCGACGCCGGGCGGGCAGTACCCGATGGTCCAGGCCGACAAGGAAGACGTCGAAGACCTCGGCCTGCTCAAGCTCGATGTCCTCGGGGTGCGGATGCAGTCGGCGATGGCGCACGCCGTCACCGAGATCCGCCGCACCACCGGTAGGCAGATCGACCTCGACAACCCCGACCACGTGCCGCTGGACGACCAGTTCGCCTTCGCCCTGATCCAGGACTCCGACACCGTGGGGATGTTCCAGCTCGAGTCACCCGGTCAGCAGGACCTGGTCGGTCGGCTCCAACCCCGCGACCCGCAGGACGTCATCGCCGACATCAGCCTGTTCCGGCCGGGTCCAGTGCAGGGCGGCATGCCCGCGCTCTACATCGCCGCCCGCCACGGCGCCGCCCCCGCCTACCCCCACCCCGACCTCGAACCCGTCCTCCGGGACACGTACGGGGTGACGATCTGGCACGAGCAGATCATCGACATCCTGGCCGTTATGACCGGCTGCGACCGCGCCCTGGCCGAGGTCGCCCGACGCGCCCTCGCCGACGAGCAGCGCCTCCCCAAGCTCGAAGCATGGTTCCGGGAGAAGGCCGGCGCCCGCGCCTACAGCACGAAGGTCCTGGACGAGGTGTGGGAGATCGTCGCCTCGTTCGGCGCGTACGGGTTCTGCCGTGCACACGCCGTCGCCTTCGCCGTCCCCGCCCTCCAATCAGCCTGGCTCAAGGCCCATCACCCTGCAGCCCTCTACGCCGGCCTACTGGAGCACGACCCTGGCATGTGGCCGCTACGTGTGATCGTCGCCGACGCCCGCCGCCACAACGTGCCCGTGCTGCCCGTCGACGTGAACAAATCCGCGCCGACGCACCAAGTCGAGCAGACCGACACAGGTTTCGGCGTCCGGCTCTCGCTGTCCTCGGTCAAGGGCATCAGCGAGGACCAGGTCGCCCGGATCGCTGCCGGCCAGCCCTACAACTCCCTGCAGGACTTCTGGCAGCGGGCCCACCCGGCGCTGCCGATCGCCGAACGCCTCATCCAGATCGGCGCGCTCGACCAGATCAAGGGCGACCAGACGCGCCGCGACCTGCTGCTCCAAGCCGCCGAACTCCACCGCCACACCCGTACCCGTCCCGGCGCCGGACAGCTCCCGATCGACGACACCCTCATCACCGCCGGACCATCCGGGCTCCGGGAGATGAACAGCCGCGAGGCCCTCGACGCCGAACTCAACGTGCTCAAGATCGACGTCTCCCAGCACCTGATGGAGCACCACCACCGACTGCTGCGGGAGATAGGCGCTACCGATGCCAAGCACCTCAAGGCGATGCACCCCGGGCAGCAGGTCCTGGTCGCGGGGGTGCGCGCTTCCACTCAGACGCCGCCCATCCCGTCCGGGAAGCGCGTCATCTTCGTCACCCTCGAGGACGGCTTCGGACTGGTCGACATCGCGTTTTTCGAGGACTCCCACGAGGCGTGCGCGCACACCATTTTCCACAACGGACTGCTGCTCATCCGCGGCACCGTCGAGGCCCGAGGCCCCCGGCGCACTGTGGTCGGGCAGATGGTCTGGGACCTCGAAGCGCTCGCCGCGGCCCGCCGCGACCACGGACCCCAGGCCGTCCTCGACCTCCTCGGCCGCCGCGAACCCGCACCCACCCCCGCCCAGCCGGCCGACGCACCGGCCCGGACGCTCACTAACGGTACTGCCGGGGCCAGGCTCCATCCGTACGCCGACCTCCAGCCCGCCGGCACCCGCTCCGCCGACCTCACCCGACTCGGCCACACCAGCCCCGGCAGCGCCGGATGACCCACAGCCCGCGCACCGTGATGCGCATCTACTTCCACCTCCAGGACGACGAGCTGTACGAACGGCTGTTGGCCGTCCTCGAAGGGATCACCCCGCGTGTGCAGCCGCACCCGGCCGACTGGTCTGCCGACGTCGACCTCACCGGCGCTCTGCGGTACTGGAGCCAGGATGCCGAAGGCCTCGCCGCACTCATCCGGCTCCGTACGCTCGCGCTGTACGGGATCCAGTCAAGCGCAGGGGTCGGGCCGTCGCGGATGGTCGCGGCGATGGCTGCCGCCGTCACCCCACCCGGCTCGACCACCGTCGTCGGCAACTCCTCGTACGACATCGCCGCCTTCCTGCGCCCCCAACGTGCCTCCGCGCTCTCCGGCGTGGGGCCGGCCACGGCGCGCACGCTGGCCCGCTATGGGATCCACACCGTCGGGAACATCGCTGATACCCAGCTCGCCACTCTCCAGCGGATCCTTGGTATCGCCGCCGGCCGCCAGGCGTACGACCGAGCTCACGGCACCGACGACCGCCCCGTCATCCCTGCTGCCGCCCCCAAGTCGATCACCGGCACCCGCCGATTTGATCGCGACGAACTCGACCCCCACCAGCATCACCGGACCGTCCTCAGCCTCGCCGAGCAGCTCGGCGCCCAGCTCAGGGACCAGCGCGCGGTATGCCAGGCCCTCACGCTGGCCGTCACCTACGCCGACCGCACCAACACCACCCGCACCCGGACGCTCGCCGAACCCACCGCCCACACTCCAGCCCTCGCCGACACAGGACGCGACCTCCTCGCGAGCCTCGGACTCCAACGCGCCCGCGTCCGCGCCTTCTCGCTCCGCGCCGAACGACTGACCCCGGCCGAACAGGCCACCCACCAGCTCACCCTCGACACCCGGGACGCCAAAGCCCGCGACCTCGAAACCGCCCTCGACCGAGCCCGCGCCCGGTACGGACACAGCATCGCCGGCAGCGCAGCCGCCTACCGAGCGGAGTAACGCAAGCGCCTCGGCACAGCGAAAAGATCAAACTCAGTCGCTGGAAACCTGGGGACGCTTGGAGCCCTTGCGGCCGTCGGCGAGCTCCTCAAGGAGCTCTGCCGGCTGTGGCCGAATGCTGCTGCCGAGGTAGCGGATGCCTTCGCCTTCTGGCGCGCTGCCGGTGTCCTTTCCGATCGGGTGGCGCCGACTGGTCGCCGTGCGCCATCCGTAGCGCTCATCCCACACCAGCGCCGGCCAAGTCTGGCCAGCAGCGAGCGGAAGCGCGGCCGCCAGGTGCCCGCCGCCGAGCCGGCGCACCTCGATCTGGATCGGCTCGGCGACGCCGGCCTTGGCCAGGGCGTCGGCGACCTGCTGCAGGTACGGGCGTGCCTGGCGGGCCTGCAGCTCGGCCTCGGCGATCGCCACGGCTCCACGGTGGGTGGCGGTCGGGTACCCGAGGCGCTCGGCGCCCTCGAGCGCGGTGAGGCCGGGGGCGGTCTCGATCAGGTCGGCGATCCGCCGACCGCGCAGCTGCGCGAGGCCAGCCTGGGCAGTGGGAAACTTCGCGACGCCCAGAGTGTCGGCGACTTCGGTGAGCGTGATCGCCGGGTTGTCGTCGAGAAGTTCGGCGATCCGGGGCAGGATCTCCTCGCGCGGGATCATGTCGCCACTGCCGACGCGGCGGCCGCCGCCGGCACCGCGGCCGGGCCGGGATGCCTTGAACTCACGGACGACGCGGCGCGGCCAGTGCTCGGTGCCGCCGTCGCCGGCCGGGACCAGGACGACGTGCTTGACCAGCTTCGGGTCGCTCTTGTACTTGTTCCAGCTGGCCGCGGACACACCGAGCTCGGCGGCGGCCTCGTGGCGGTCCAGCAGGTCCTCGTCGGCGTCGGCCTCCGGGAGGGTCGGGACGGGCTTGCCGGCGTGGAAGGCGGCGGTCTGCTCGCTGTCCCACAGCAGGGCCCGGGAGGTGGGCGAGCTGATCGGGGCGGGGTGCCCCTTCTGGGTGTGGGGCTTCTTGTTGCGGAAGGTGCCGAGCGGCATCCCGAGCTGGGCGGCCAGATCGGCCATGGTCTGTGCGTACTTGAGGCGTCCGGCGCGGATCATCGTCTTGTCTCTCCATCACGGGGCGGGCGGGGCGCCGGTGTCAGCGCCCCGCCCGGAGTGGGCGATTCAGGTGGTTGAGGGGTCCGGCAGGCAGTTCGGCAGGCACGGCTCGCCGGGATCTGCCCCGCTTCCCTCACAGTCGAGGGCGGCAGCGCCGATGAGCGGCTGAAGGTAGGCGAGGGCGCCGGCGGCGTGGGTGTGCGGGACCAGGTCGGTGGCGGTGATGACGTACAGGGTGTGCGAGGCGCGGCCGGTGGCGCGTACGCGGATACCGGCGATGTCCCCCGGGCCGGCGACGAGGTTCGGCAGGTCGAGACCGTCGCGGTGCCACTCCACGGTGACGTCGGCGCCGGCCAGGTCGTGGGCCAGCTCGGCGAGTTCGGCGGCCGCGGCCGCGGCGGTGGCCGGCCAGGCAAGGTGCGCGCCGTCGAAGCCGGCCCGGTCGGCGGCGTCAACGACGGTGGGGGCCTCGAGCTCTCGAAGCTGGTGGTCGGCATCTCGCCGGGTGAGGTAGTCGGGCACGGGACTGCTCCTTGCGTGAGGCGTGTTCGGTGCCAGCCCACAGCCACAACCCGCCAGCAAGAAAACAATACCGCCCTTACGTCACCATCGGCAAGTGAGCGCGCACCGGACGTCGCGACGTGCGGATACACTCGATGCCGAGACAGGCCTCTCGGGTTCTCCCGCGGAGTGTGTGTTTTCGGTTGGCCGGCGCCCTTGCCACCCGCCTCGGCGGAAGTGGGCGTCGGCCTTTTAGCTGCCCGCACACCCCCGTTTCGGGGCGGCACCGGCCTACGGTCGCCAGGTGCACAGCAGTGCAGTTCGGCGATGCGGTCGGCGGTATGGCGGGGGGTCGTGCAGCTCGCAGGCCAGGCCAGTGAGCCGCTTGCGCCGCTCCTCTGCGGCAGCGAGGGCTGCTCACGCGATCGCGCGGCGAAGTAAAGGCCTTATGCAGACGGACATCGCCCCGCCCCCGAACTTCCGGGTGGCGGGGCGATGTTGCGCGGCAACGTGTTCTGTTCTACAGGTCCAGCACGGCGCGGAGGGCCTGGCTGACCCGCTCCATCGCCGCCGCGTCGACGGTGCCCACCAGTTTGGCGCCGTCGAAGCGCGTAACCCTCAGTTGCTGGACGTTGACCGCGACCGCAGTACACGGCAACGGTTCTTCGAGCACCACGGACATAGCCGTGTCCGGGAAGCGTCCGGAAGGGTGCAGCACGATCGCAAGCACCGCACCATAGGCCTGCTCCAGGCCGTCGAGTGACACGACGAGTACGTTGCGCCCATCGCCGAGCGCCCAGACCTCCCCACGTTTCACCGGATACCTCCGAGGATGTCCTGTCGTTCACGGCGGGGTGGGATCGGACTCCTTCGGAGCAGGGATGAGGTAGCCGAATCGCCTTCAAGTCGATTCGGCGTCCACCCCGAACGGTGGCGAGGCAGCCCGTAATGATCAAGAGCGCTCAACTGTCATAGCTCCTAGATAGGTTGAGGTCATGACGACGCAGGCGCAGGCGGGTGAGGATGCCGGGTGCGCCGCCCGGTGGGCCTTCCGTCTGCGTGCGTCGTCCACCGCGTCAGCCGCGCTGATGGCGGAGTGGGACCGGTGCCGGTGGGTGTGGAACGAGTGCTGTGCCAAGTCGAAGCAGACCCACGTGTGGAACAAGAACCGGCCTGAAAACGTTGGCAAGCGCACATGCGGTCCGGCGCAGCTCGACAAGATGCTGACCGGCGCCCGCAAGGCAAACGGTTGGCTGCGCCAGGGCAGCTCGGTCCCGCAGCAGCAGCTCATCCGCGACTTCGGGAAGTCCCGCGCGAAGGCGCAGAAGGACATCAAGGACCGGCTGCCGATGCGGCGGCGTGCCGGGATGCCGAAGTGGAAGAAGAAGCGCGAGGCGTGCCCGTCGCTGAACTACACCCGGCGCGGCTTTGGTCTCAGGGACGGAAAGCTGCACCTGGCCGGGAGCATCACCTTCACCGTGGTGTGGTCGCGGGACCTGCCCGCGGACCCGTCCAGCGTCCGCGTGTACCAGGACAGCATCGGACACTGGTACTGCTCCTTCGTCGTCCCCGCCCAGGTCCAGCCGCTCCCGCAGACGGGGGCGGTTGTCGGCGTCGACTGGGGTGTGCGGGAGACGGCGACCACCACCAGCGACGCCCACGACCTGCCCCACCCCCAGCACGGCAAGAACGCCGCGCAGCGCCTGACCCGCTACCAGCGGATGATGGCCCGGCGTAGGCCTGCGAGGGGAAAGGCCGGATCGAAGGGCTACCAGGAGGCGAGGCGACGGACGGCGAAGCTGCACCAGAAGGTTGCCCGTCGGCGTCAGGACACCGGCCGCAAATGGGCCAAGCAGGTGGTCCGCGACCACGATGCCATCGCCGTTGAAGACTTCCGTGCGAAGTTCCTCGCCAGGTCCACGATGGCCCGCAAGGCTGCCGATGCCGCGATCAGTGCGACGAAGGCGGCCCTTGTCGAGATGGGCCGCAAGCACGGGCGGGACGTCCGCCTCGTGCATCCCGCGATGGACTGCGCCACGTGCGGAGCGAGAACCAAGCACGCACTACCTCTCTCCGAACGAACCTATGCCTGCACCGCGTGCGGAGCTGTGTCCCCCAGGGACAAGAACTCCGCCCGCGTGATGCTGTTCCGGGCTGGTCTCAACCCGGCTAGCGCTGATCGCGTAAGACCAGACGGGGCGCTGCCCCGCCTGGCAGCGTGAGGTAGAAATCCCCGATCAGCCCTGGAAGGTGAGGAATCCCCTCCCCTCAGGGAGGGGAGGTTTCAAAGAGTGTCGCCCTCGCCGCACAGGTCGTCGCCGAGCCCGAGCTGAGCGAGATGCTGGGCGGCGTCGAGCACGGCCTGGCGGCGTGCGGCGCGCACGATGTATGCGTTGAGAGACAGGCCCGCGGCGTTCGCGCCAGCGCGAATCGACGGGTCGATGTCATCGGGAATGCGGAGCGTCATCACAGCCATGCCACCACTCTAGCAACCGGATGACGGTTGCATCAGATGGTGGCATGTTGCGTGTAACAAGCGAAACAGCCGGATGCAGGTTGGGCGCTCGAGGAACGCCAGCAAGACCAGGGACGAAGTACGGACCAGCAGAGAGGCCGACGCACCTCGCGCACCCGTGCGGGGTGGAGTGGGCGGTTCCAGCTCCCGAACCTACTCGGCGGCCTGCAATCACCTGCGCGACCCTGACCCCGCTGAGGACGGGTGGCGGCCCGTCTCGTCCGTCCCCTCTTCATCAGTGCTGGTCAGCGACCTGGAGTGGGTACGCGAAACCATCGTCAGCGACCGTTTCCCGTACCTTCTCGGCGCGCTGGCCGTGTCCCAGCGCAAAACCGGGGCCGCAGACCGGGCACCGCACAACATGCTCGCCCTCCATGCCCCAAACGAAAGCGATGCCGATGCCGTAGCCGCTCGCGTGGTGGCAGGCCCGGAGCCGGCTTACCTGGCGGCTGTCAGGTTTCGCTTGGCTGTGGAGACGACGTGGTGGCGGGTCACCCGAGCGCACTCGTGCCAGAACGGTTTGGCGGTCAGGTATGCGCCGAGTACGGAGAGGATGCCGAGGGAGATATCCACGCTGAGGCGTCCTTGCTTGGCCCAGTAGACGTCTTGCAGATCGAGGAGCAGGGCGAATTCATCGGCGATGAGGGCGATTCCTGCCCCGTAGGCGGCGGCGACGGCGGGGTGGCCGACGGCGCGTTCGTCGCCGCGTACCGCGATGATGCCGATGCCAGCGAGGGTGCCGATGCCGAAGTTGTAGTGGTGCAGGTGCTGGCCGCCGGCGGAAATGTTCCCGCAGGGCAGCCATCCGCCGCGGATGCCGTGGGTAATGGTCCGCACGGTTCCCCAGGTGATGCCAAAGGCGATCCACGTCACGATCAGTGATCTTTTCGTTGGGGTGAGGTGCTGGCTTGCCGATACGCGCCAGCGTGCGATAAGTCGTGGCCGGGGCTGGGAGGCGTTAGCAGCCATCGGGCTGACCTCCAGGGTTCGGCGCTACGAGGTCCGCCTTCTGCTGCGCGGCCTCGGCGACGGCGTTCATGCAGCTGCGACAGTAGTCCTCGCGGTCGCACAAGCCGTTTGGTGCGGACGCCGTTTTGCCGCCGAAGATCCGAGCGCACAGGGCGTCGTTGTCGTCGACGACATGCCACAGGAGCCCGGTGCCGGTCTCCGTCGCTACGTGTTCGGCGCGCATGTTGCGCATCGGCCACCTCCCACTCGAACGCCGTTGGGATCCAGCTCAATGAGAAGCCCCCGTCATCCATGGTGGCGACCGAAACGCCCCCAATCGGGTGAACTGCGAGGTCGAGGAGGTCAGGGCCTCCTACTGCACGGTGATTTCACCCCAGCGGTCACTTTCTCGTCACCCTCACGGGATGTGCGCTGCGTCCCGTGCCGGTGTCCTCCAACGGGTCGGTGGTAGGCGGTGGTGCGCTGGCCGGGTGGCCTGTGCCCGATCCGAGGCGGGTTCGGGCAAGGGGCAGGGGGCCCGGACGGGCGGACTAGAGGCCGCGGACGTCGGCGAGGCCGGCGGCCTGGTCGACCATGCGGATCGGGGTGCGCCCGCTGTCGAAGGCGTCGTTGAAGCCGGGCACGGAATCGACACCGTCGAACTTGCGGCGGATCGCATCCATGACCACGGAGACGGCACTGCTTACCAGGCCCGCGTCACCGCGGGCTTCGGCCCGGATGGCGCCGAACATGCAGCGGGCGCCTTCCACGTCGACCAAGGCGCCGCTGCACCAGCCGCCGGTGACCAGGCGGTGGTGGGCGCGCTGCAGGAGGGCCGCGACCGGCGTCAGGTACAGGTCCGGCAGCGGAATGGGGCCGGTGATGACGTCGGCCAGGTCGAGGGGCTCGGTGGGGATGTGGGCGGTGTTGACCTCGTAGGCGACCTTGGCTTCGTCCAGCCGTACGGTCATCGCCGCGTCGATGAGGGCGAGGCGGTCTTCGAAGGACAGTTCCGTCGGCGGGGTGGTGGTCAGGGTGGGGTGGTCTATAGCGAGGGAAGGCGTGGTGTGAGGCATCAGGACTCCAGGTGGGGACGCCGAAGGGCGCCGCCGGGATCGTTCTCGGCGGCGCCCTTCGGCGTCGTGCAGCAGGGGGAGGGGGAGGGCGCTGGGTTCCTCCTTCGCAGGGTCGGGTGGGGCCGGCCGTGGTCGGGCAGGCCGGCCCCGGGTGATGGGGTGCGGGGGTGGTCAGGCGTTGTTGAGGCTCTTGATGGCCTCCAGCGCCTGGCGGGGTGAGGTGACCTGGGGCTCGGCACGGCGGGTGTCGGACTTGGTGCCGCGCTTGCCGCCGTCGACCTTGCCTCCGCCTCCGCCGCGTCGGCGGGACCGGCCGTCGTCGTCGCCGTCCTCGTCGTCGTCCTCGGCGGGCTCGGGCCAGAACTCGCCGGGGTCGGGCTCGCGGTTCCAGTCGCCCCACAGGCCGCGCTTCTCCAGCTCGCTGATTTCGTAGTCGGTGAGCCGGTTGACCTCGCCGGGGAACAGATTGGACAGGTCGGTGTCGAAGTCCGCGTACAGCGACCGCATGAGCACGGCGCGGCCGTTGTCGAGGACGATGACGGCGACGCCGCCGGTGGAGACGCCGTTCTCGGGGTCGGCCTCGCCGCGCATGGCCCGCTCGATGGCGGAGCCTTCCTGGCGGGAGTAGCGGGCCGGGATGGTCGGCACGTCGTAGGCGTTCTCCATGGTGCCCTCCGCGGCCTTGCGGGTGGCGCCGGGCGAACCCATGTTGAAGATGACGGGCCTGCTGTTCTGCCGCAGGTTGTCCTTCATCTCGGTGGAGAACCCGTTGTGTGCGAACGGGGACTGGCCGGCGGGCTTGAAGCCGATGCCGTACTTCAGGCCGGTGACCGTGAGGTCGTCGCCGTTGGTCTGGATGTCCTCGCCGAACAGGGCGTCCTGGGCGGCGGTCATGAACTCATCCGCGTACACCGACAGCAGCCGGTACGGGCAACGCGAGTCGCCCGGCTTGTAGTCGTGCGGCTTGCCGTCGTACGCCCAGGGCATCTCCGCCCGGATCTCGCACAGCGCCTTCGCCGCGCGCAGCTGACGGGCCATCCACAGCGCCGTGGAGCCCTGCCGGTCGATGTACTGCCCGAGCGTGGTCGTCTTCTCGTCCTTGCGGACGGTCGACAGCCACACGACGGCGTCGGCCAGAGACTCCGCCGCCATGTTGATCGCGAAGAACTGCGTCTTCCCGCTGCGGCTCACGCCGAGGATGAGACCGTGAGCTGCGGCGTTCTTGTCGTGCTGGAAGACCATGTTCTTCACCGGCTGGCCGGTGATGGTGAACCCGCACACGTACATGCCCTTGGCGTCCGGGGTGAGCAATTCGCGGGTGGCGGGGAAGATCGCGCTCAGCGGTGGTTCGTCGAACGCGCTGATGAGGAACTCGTTGCCGTCGATGAGGACGAACACGCAGGAGTCGTCCTCGGGCAGCTTCAGGGCGCGGCAGACCTTGGCCAGGTCGATGCGCGGGGTGTCGGGGGAGTCGGACATCTTCGCCCGGTAGAACGTCACGCCGCGTTCGTCGTCGCGGGTTCGGTGCACCAGGACAGAGCCGGGGGCGCCACCCTTGGGGCCTCCGACCCGGTCCGTCCAACGCTCCTTGTCGGTCGGCTTGGTTCGGCGCCGCAGGCTGGCATCGGGGGTGAGACGGGCCTCCAGCCAACCCGGCCCGCCCTGCCGGCCGGGCTGGATCGCAACGTCCGCGAAGGCGACGTCCCTGGCGTCCACGCCGAACGGGGCGGCCACGGCGGCCTCCGACAGGCCGGTGATCGGCCGTCCGGTCTCCGACGCGCGCAGCAGGATCGTCATGTCGTTGCGCATGCCGGGGTGCCGGGTGGCCTTGACGATGTGGGTGCGGGCGGGCATCCCGGCGCGCTCCCACAGCATCCGCGCTTCGCGGGTGAGCAGGTCGGCGCCGTCGTCCGGCTGTGCCGGGGATCGCTCCGCGGCCGGGGCGGGCTGGACCTTCGGGGCCGGGGCCGCGACGGCAGGGCGGTGGTGGCGTCGGGCGTGCCGGGAGAACGGCAGCACGGTGAAGCCGGCGGCCGTCCATGCAGCGGTGAGCAGTCCGTCCAGCCACCACGGACCCCAGCCGGGCGTGTGCCTGGCGGCGACGTCGACGGCGGCCGCCAGGACCAGCGGGGCCCAGCGCAGGATCTTGCGTCCGGTACCGGCCTCGTCACTCTTGGCGGCCAGGACCCAGCCGCCGATCCCGGCGGCGCCGGCCAGCTGCACGACGGTGTTGACGGGGCTGTCGGGATAGACGTTGGGGGCCACGGCCAGCACAGGCGCGGCGAGAGTGTAGGCGAGGCGTTCGAGCACGACACTGCGCGGCGTGGACACCGGTATCTCCTTCGGGAACGGGCACGGGCAGCCCCGCCGTGTGCGGGGCCGCCCGTGGCGGGTTGAGTGGGTGTTGGGGTCAGCGGTTGAAGAAGGCCGGCCGCGGGGTCTTCTCACGCCGGTTGGAGCGGATGTCGTCCAGCGCGCCGTACAGCTTGGAGTGGGTGCGCTTGGACTCATAGGCGAGGTCGGCGGTCTCCTGCGCGGTGTCGTGCAGCTTTCGGACCTGGACCGCGGCGCCGCCCAGGGCGACCGACACCAGGTTGGTCACCTCCACGAACTTGGCGTCCAATTCGGCGGCCTCGATATCGCGGGCGGCGTCCTCGCTGCGGGCAGCGTTCGTCTGCATGCTGCGCCGCAGCCCCTCGAGTTCGAGGGTGGCGTCGTCCAAGGCAGCGCCGAGCTTGTGCAGCTTGGTCTGGACGGCCTTGTAGCGGTTGTCACCGTCGGCCAGCGCGGGCGCCGCACCGGCCGAACGGGGTACGAGATCGCTCATCGGGGGGGTGGTCCTTCCTGCTTCTAGTCGTGGTGGCGCCCGGCCGACGTGAACTTCAGGCCCGCGTCTTCCTTGGCGTCCATGTCCTGGCCGTAGACGCGGGCGACCTCGGCGGCCGCGAGCCTGGCGGCCTCCTTGGCGATCCCGCACTGCTCGGCGCATCGTTCGGCTTGCTGCTTCATGCGGCCGGCAGCGTCGGCAAGGTCCGAGATCAGCTCGGTGACCTCTGTGCTGATGTTGTGGTCGCCGACCAGGTCGGCGGCCATGTCCCGCAGGGCGTCGGCGACCTTGCCGAGCGCTTCCATCAGGGCTTCCGCGCGCTCCTGGTCGGAGGCGGCCTGGATGGCGATGTTCGCCATCTCGACCAGGTACTCGTCGAACGTGATGTCCGTGCGGTGCTGGGCGGCCAGGCCGCCCTGCCCGGACGGCCTGTTGACCTCCGCGCTGCTCACGCTGCTCCCTTCCGTTCTGGTGGGCCGGCTGGTGCCGGGCCGCTGGGTGTGCGGCCCCGGCGCGGGCGTCAGGCCCTTGACTCCTGTCGTCACGGACGCCGGGCCATCGGGGACGATGACCGCGTCCTCGATGTCCTCCACGCCGTCGCCGGCGGGGTGTGAGGTGCGGGTGGGCCGGTCGGGCCACTCCACGTTCGGGGCGGACTCGTCGGGCCCGAACGGGCTGTCCGAGGACCGGTCCCGCCGCCCGGTGCGCCCAGCGCGATGAGTGCGGCCCCACCGCCAGACCCGGCCCGTGCTGCTGGTGCGTCGGCGTCGGAACCGTCGGCGCTTCTTCGAGCCGTCGGCCGGCTCGTCACCGGCCTTGGACGCCTTGCCCGGCTCATCGGGCGCCGGTCCGTGCTTTCCGGCGCTGGGCTTGTCGTCCTTGCCGTCCTTGCCGTCGGCGCGCTTGTCCTTGGTGTCCTTGTCCTTGGACAGGCTCACCTTCTCCGTGCCGGCCTTGTCGTCTTTCTCGTCGGCACGGCGCCTGTCCCAGCGGCGCCGGGCTTCCTCCGAGACGGCCGCGCCCAGGGTGGTGCGGCTGGATTCCGTCGCCGCCGCGGCTTCCCGCTTGGACTTCCTCGCCGCGTCCCGTTCGGCCTTCTTCGCACGGCGGTCCTTCCAGTCCTTCTGCCGGTTGGCGCGGGCCTGGTCGCGATTCTTGGTCCGCTCGGCAATGTCGGCGGCGTGTCCGGCGTTGCGCCGCTCCTGGCGGCCGCGGGCCCGCTCGGCACGGGCGTTGGAGGCCGGGCCGTGCTGCGCCCGGCTGCCGTCGCCCTTCGAGCTGCCGTTCCTGCCAGAGCTGCCAGAGCCCGTGTGCGAACCCTTCGAGCCCCCGGAGGATCCGTTACGCCCGGAACCGCCTGTACGGCCGCCAGAGGACCGGTCAGGGCCTTTCGTGCCGCCCTTGCCGCCTCCGCTGGACTTCCCGGACCCTGAACGCCCGCCGGAGCCACTGGAGTTGCTGTTGCCGCGCGAGGACCCGCCCCCACCGCCGGCCTTCGAGCGACCCTTGTCCGCGCCCAGGCCGGAGCCGGTGGACTTCATGCGGTCGGCATCGGCCTTTCCACGCGCCGCCGCCTTGTCGCCCTTCGCTTTCATCATCGCGGCGTGGAGCTTTCCGTTCTGCTCCATCATCGCGACTTCCTGCGCAGTGCGGCCCTCCAACAGCGCCGCCTTCCGCGCTATTTCAGCCTCACGAAAAGGCGCTTCGCTTTCATGGTGCGCTCGCGCCATTTCGATGCGGAGTTCCAGCCAGTCACCGAGACGGTCAGCGAGAGAACGAGGCTGAGCATATTCGCCTTCCTCGTATTCGCCGTCATCTTCTCCGGTTTCCGGTTCTGCAATTCCGTCCGAGCGCAGTGCTATTGCGGGGTCCGGCGCGGCCGGAATCGGCGGCAGTTGTGTCGTCGTCTCTTCCGGCGATTCCGGCGGAGCCTCGGGAATGTCCTCCGGGTCCGGAATGGTGTCGGCGTAATCCGGCATCGGCGGTGGCACGTACGAGGAATCACCGCTCCAGGGGCCGCGGACCAGGATCCCGTTCGGATCATCCACGTCGGACACGATGTACCTCCCTCCAGGGACTTGACAGAGCGTGGGGTCTTGTGTGCACGCGCGTGCACGTGCACGTGTGCACGCTTTACACGCGCGAGGCCCCGCCGGAGCCCGGCGGGACCTTCGCAGGTGACGTTCAGTGACGCGGGGAGTGCTTCGCCACGACCTGCTCCGCGTACTGCAGGAGGTCGCTCCAGATCCGACCGTCGCCCTCCGCTCGCTTGTCCATCGCCGTGATGAACAAGCGGCAGATCAGAGCGAATCCGACGTAGACGTCGCCGCGACCGGCTTTGACGTCCTTGGCAATTCGGGATCGTGCGAGGCGGAGCCAGAATTCCATCTGCCCCTGCTCGCCGCGAGATTCGCGGGCTTTATCCGCCTCTTCCTTCAGCCAGTTCTGGCGCCGTTCGGCGGAGCGTTCCGCGCTGCTGAGGGGGCGGGTCACGCCGACTCCCTGTTACCCAGGTCGTAAATCGACGTGGGGCCACCATAGCCGAATTCCTGGCTCTGTCCACCCTGTTGCGGCGGATTCTTCGGTGCGGCCTGGATCGGCGGGACGTTCTTCCGCTTCTTTTCCAGCTCCTTTTCCTTCCTCTTTTGGCCGGTATTCGCGACGGCCTCATCGTGGGCGCGGCGCTTGTACGCGCTCTTTTCCAGTCCCTTGGTGACGGCCTGGACGTTCTTGAGCACGTCCTTGAGGGCCCTTTCCACGGGCTGCGCGCGCAGCCAGGCGTCGTAGAACCGGTCGCCCTCCACGTGGGTGTCGCGGCAGTGGACGCGGGTCTCCAGGGCGAGGGTCTCCAGGTTCTTGCCGATGTCCAGCAAGAACCGCTGAACGTCGGCCAGGTACCGGGCGGTTGCCTCCGGGCTCTTCGCCACGTCGCGCAGAGGTGCGTGATTGGGGTCGTTGCTGTTCACGACTGGGTTTCTCCTTCTCCGGGCGGGCCCGGGGGGGATGGGAGTGGGAAAGGGCCCGCAACCGTTCGGCAGTGCCTTGGGTGGTGCGCTCGCCTCACCGCGCTCGGGGCGGGCGTGGCGACCGGCCTGCCGGCCGTGGCCGTCACCGGTCCGCGCTCGCTGTGCGAGCGCGAGCCGGTGGCGACCATGAGCGGCAGGGGTTCTGCGAGCGGGGTGAGCGCTCAGGCGCTCACCGAGCGCTCACTCACGCGCTCGGTGCGGCCTCTTCAACCTGAGCGCGCAACCGCTGAGCGGTAGGGCGGGAGACCGGCTCATCGCACAGGCCTGCCTGGGTGAGCGCGTCGCGGATCTCGGTCCACTGCGGGCGGCGCCCGAGCTCGGTGTAGAGGAGCCGCACGCGTCCATGGCGGCGCTCGGTAAGCGCCTCCGTCTCGCTGCGCGTCCGGTTGCTCTCCGCTCGCCGAGCGTCGTCGTCCTCTATGGTGCGCTCACCCTCGTGAGCGCCGGAGGTGAGCGCCGGGCGCCCGCGCTCGCCCCGCGTCTCGCCCGAGGTGAGCGCGCCCTTGTCGGGGTGAGCGTGCTCGGTTTCCGCCACGCGCTCGATGATGTGAGCGTCCTCGGGGGTGAGCGCGTCGGCGAGCGCGGCGGGCGCGGTGTCGAGCTTGAGCGCCATCCGCTGGTCCAGCGGAGCCTTCCAGCGCCACAGCCAGCCGTACGTCTCCTTGAGCTGCGCTCGCAGGTAGGTCTGCTCCTGGAGGCGGGTGAGCGCCTCCTCGTAGGAAGTGATCTCCCACAGGATCATCCGGCGGCGCAGGCGAGCGGTGGGGATCGGGGCGAGCAGCCAGCGGGACCGGCGCACGGTCTCCATCCGCTTCTTGCCGGTGACCGCGCCGATCCTCGTGGCGTACACGTGGGAGGCGATCTCCGAGAAGATCACCCACAGCAGCGTAAGAGCGGCGTGCCCCAGACGCCCCGACGTGCTGTCCGAGGCATTCCAGTTCAGGTAGACGGTCACCGCCGTCAGCGCCCTCGGCACCCAGCGGATCCAGCGCAGCTCCATGCCCATGCGGATCAGGACCAGGCTGGCGCCGGTGAAGGCCGGGATCGCGACGTCGATGCCGACCGGCAGCAGCCACGGCCACTCCCAGCCCCACCCAACCGCCTTGGTCTCCAGCGCCGTGTAGGAGGAGAGCAGACCGAGGGTGGAGACGGTCGCGGCGGCCAGCACGATCGCGACCACGCCCACCAACTCCTGCCCGGACAGCGGCGGAACCCCGCCGGCGGGCCGGGCGTCATTGCGTGCCTTGCGGCGAGCGGCGCGCGACTCGGCCCGGATCTCACGGCGCCTGGCCCGCTGCACGGTGCGCTGCGTCGCCGCCTCCAGGACGCGTTCGCCCTCGGCTCGGGCCTGGGCGGCGGCGGCCTGGTCGGCTGTGGCCTTGGCCGCCGCCTCTCGGGCTGTCTTCGCGTCGGCTTCGGCCTGCTCGCGCAGCCGGGCGACGTCCTTGTCGACGGTTGCCCGCAGCTCCTCAGCGGAAGTGCGGGCGTCGTCCAGGGCACGGTCGGCGTCCAGGCGAAGGCCGGCGGCCGCCTTCTCAGCTCCGGCCCGCACCTGCGCGGCCTGGCCGTCCGCGCTCTCACGCATCCGTCCGGCCTCATCCCGCGCCCGCTCCAAGAGCTGCTCGGCGTCGGTGATGGCGCGGGTGCGGGTTTCGGCCGCGGTGCGCTCCGCGCTGGCGAGCAGCTCGGTGCGCGCGGCTTCTGCGTCGGCGACGGTCTTCGCGGCGGCCTGTGCGGCCTCAGTCCGGACCGCATCGGCCTTCGCCGCCGCCGTGGTGGTGACTTCCTCCGCCTGGCGGCAGGCATCGGCGAGCAGCTGCTCCGCCTTCGCCTCGACGTCGGCGCGCACCTGGTCCGCGTCGGTGGCCGCGGTCGTCGCGGCTTTCGTGCGGACCTGGTCGGCGTCGTGCCGGGCCGTCTCGGTGATCGAGGCTGCCTCGGAACGCGCGCCGTCCAGGAGTTCAGCAGCGCGCATCTCACCGTCGACGAGGATGCGGGCGACGTCGTCGGCAGCCTGGTCTCGGAGGTCGGCGGCGCGGTCAGCGGCGTCGGCCAGGATCGGGTCGGCCTCCGGGTACACCACCAGCGGCGCGGTGTTCTCGGGGGCGGTGGTCTGGGCGGGGATGGCGGCCGGCGGGGTCGATGCCTTGGCGCGCCTGGCGTTGCGGGGCTTCGTAGCCGGGGCGGCCTGGCGCCTGCCGCGGGTGGCGGTGTTGGGGGCCACGGGGTGTCCTCTCTTGCGTTCTGGCGCCTCCGTGTAAGAGGTCACCGCGGGTCGGCGTCGGTCGGTAGGGTCGTGACCAGGTCCTCCGAGGCCCCGGCAGCTGAAATGCCGGGGATTCGGAGGACTGTTTGCTGGGGGCAGGTGGTCAGTGCCGGGCAGGCAGCGTGCTGCCGTCCTGCCCGAGGTGCTGGCGCAGCCAGGCGACGGCGGCCGGGGTCATCGCCCCGGGGTCGGGCTCGCTCAGCGGCGCGGTGTCGATGTCGTGCATCGCGTCCGTCGCCGGAAGCAGGCGCATGTAATCGGGGTCGATCCCCGCGACGTAGCGGTTGCCGCTCAGCTCGACCAGGTCGTAGAGGACCTTGCCGGTGTCGACGTGCCGCCAGGACCGCTCCACCCGGCCGACGAACGTGTGGCCGGGCAGACCGAGCCAGAACTTCTCGACGTCGCGGAACAGAACCATGTCGCCCCGCTTGTAGGTGGTCGTGGAACGGGTGGCCTGCATCGGAGGCTGCTGTGCCATCGGTTCTCCTCGCATCGTGTGGACCGGCATGAGCCGGTGCGTCCGTCAGGTCGTCAGCTGCGACGGCCGAGCCGGTGGTTGGGCATGAGGGGCGGTGCCTCCCGAATGGAGGGCAGTGCGGGATGGGTGTCGTTGACGCGATGGCCGGCATCCCAGGCCTTGGCGGCCGCCGTGGCGGCGGCCGCGAGCAGGGCGAGGGTGAGTGGGTGGGCCAGGCCGCGTGCGGCAATGGCCCGCATCGCCCTGTGCTGGGCGATGCGGGCACCGCGTATGTGGAGGTCCAGGGCTCAGTCAGCTCGACTGTCCGGAGCCGTTGCAGCCGGTGCAGGTCTGCATCTCGACACCCTGGTAGGGGGTGCCATCCGCACCGACGTGGTTGACGGTGACCATCTGCTGGCCAGAGCCGCCGCAGGAGGTGCACGTCATGGGGCCACCCCCATCACGTTGTTGCCCTGGACAGCGGAGGTCGGAGCCGGGGCATAGCACGTGCCGTCGCAGTTCCAGCGGCCGCACAGCACGCACGCGTCGTCTGCCGCCTGGAAGTTGAGCGGGCGGGTGAGACGCAGGACCGGCTGGCGGGTGTAGCCCGGCGCCATCTCGGCGAGGGTGCGGCGGGCCTGGCGGCCGGCGGCCTGGGCGCGGTCGTCGCCGTCGGCGACCAGCAGGTGAACGACCCGGTGGAACCGGTCGGATTCGTCCCGCTCGTATCCGCGGCCGTCGTCCCCGCCGCAGTCGTCTTCGCGACGGATGTCGTCGATCGTCCCGGCCCGCGGGGAGATGCGCGCCGGAGTGATGCCGATGAGCTGTCGGGTGGGTTGTGCGATCATGACGTTCACGGGGCCTCCTGCTAGGTCCTGGACAGCCCCAGGGCCCTAATCCCTGGGGCTGTCGCTGTTTGGCTGCCGTACGAGCAGCCGCGGCCGCCGCCATCCCGGTTCGTCGGGATGGCGGCGGCCGTGGTCGTTCGTCGCGGAGTGCAGGTCAGGCTGCGGCTGCGGGGGCCAGTTCGACCACCGGGACCGGGAGCGCCACCATCGGCTTCGGAGGCAGACCGCGCACGGCGGGAAGGTCCATGCCGGACGGCACCTCCCGGTGGCGGCTGGCCTCCATGGCGGCGAGCACCTGGTCGAGCAGGGCGGTCAGGGCTGCCCACGCGTTCTCCGGCGCGGGCATTGCGAGGAGTTGGGCGGCGAGGACCCATACGTCCTGGGTGACATCGTCAACGTCGGCGATCGGGTCAGCGCCGGTCTCGTCCAGGCGTTCGGCAACGCGAGCGGCGAGGCGTGCGGAGTAGCGGGCGTAGAGGGTGGCCAGCGAGATGCGCATGGGAAGAACTCCTTCGAGGCGGGACAGGAAGAAGCCCCTGGGAGGCTTCCCAGGGGTTGGTGGTTCTTGAGGCATGCAGAGGACAGAGGGTCAGGCGGTGATCCGAAGGGGCTCAAGCGGGAGGTCGGGGCCGCAGAACTCGGAGACCGTCTCGGCCGGGTGAATCCGGCATGCGTTGTTGAGCTCTTCGACCGTCGTGCCGCTGCGCTTGGCCGTCGCCTTCTTCGCGTCGACCGTGTCCTCGCGGTGCTTCGCCCACTCGGCTGCGGTGCGCTTCGCTGCCGTGGCCACCCGGTGGCGGGTGAGTAGCGCATCGACGCGGGCATCTTCTTGGTGCTCGCGGTCGCGGTGCGGCTGGGTCCGCTTCAACTGCTCGTACAGTGCGGCAAGCTGGGCGCCGACAGCGCAGCAGCGGTTGCCACCGCAGCGGTCGGCCGCCTTGCTCATCCGGCACTTCTTGAGGTGCTCGCGGTAGGCGGTGAGCGCGTCGGCCGCGCTCACCGGTGCCGGGGTCATCCTGGCGACGGGCTTGGCCGGCGCCGCGATCGGCTTGTAGTGCTGCCGAGCGGAGCGGCGTCCGCTGGTCTCCGCGAACCCAGTCTCTAAGAGCCGCCACCACTCCTCGTACGTCATGTCGACAGTGACGCGGCGGTTGCTGCCAGAGCAGCGGATCGGAGCGTCCTCGCGGGCGGTGCCGGCGTGATGGGGGACCAGCTTCTGGACTTTGGCCTGAATGCCGGTGATCGGGCACCAGGTCTTGCAGTCGGGGCAAATCAGCGACGCGTAGGCGGGCCGTAGGTCGTACTGGTGAGCCTTGAGGGTGGACACGGCGAGCGCCTCACGGGCGCTGACTTTCTTGGTGCGAGTCCGGCTCCTCCGCAGTCGGGCGGTGGATTCCAGGGTCGAAACAAACATGCGGCGCTCCTTGTGTACGGAGTGGCAGGGGCTGCGTCGCGGTGCTCTCTCCGCCCGCCAGGTCGCACGGGAGACCCGGCGTCCTGGAGGACGGACAGCGCATGCGCTGCGACGTGCATGCAGGAGAGTCGAGAACCCGGGGGATTTGGTCTGGCTATCGACCCCGGCCACCTCGTAAGAGGCAGACAACTTCCTGCGGTGATGCGGACTTGCGGACTTACGGCTGACCAGGTCGCCTCAAAGCTGCACGACGACGCAATCGGCCACGCCAGGCGGTCGTTTCCGACCTCGCTAGCGATGTTCCGAGGACCAGGAAACACCTGCCTCGCTATGGATGTCAACACCTCGCTAGCGATGTACTATCCGTGTCGGATGCCACGTGATCGGCGTTTCCCATGGACCGTAGGATCGCTAGCGAGGTAGGGAGAGGGAGTGACTGGCCGAAAGCGCGAGAAACCGATGTTCCGGCAGATTGCCGACGACTTGCAGGCAGCGATCGATGCGGGCCAGTACGGCCCTGGCGATCGACTCCCAGGCGAGAACCCCCTGGCCGCGGAGTATGGCGTAGCCGCCATGACCGCCCGTCAGGCCCTGCGAACGCTCGCGACTGAGGGCGTGGCCGAATCGCGCAAGGGAGCCGGCTTCTTCGTCCTTGCCTCGTTCACGCCGATTCGGCGGCGCGGTGTCGCCCGGCTGGCACGGGAGAACTGGGCAACCGGCGCCTCCATCTTCTCCGCCGACGACAGTCGAGACCTGACCGTTGAGAGCAGAGTGCTGGGCCCCGTGACGCCTCCCGGCAAGATCGCGGATGTCCTGGATCTCGGAAAAGACGAACACGCCTTCGCTCGATACCGCCGGCACATCGTTGAGAACCGTCCCGTGCTGATTTCGACGTCGTACCTACCCCTCGCGCTGGTCGAGGGGACCGCCATCACGGACGCGGACACAGGGCCCGGGGGTATCTACGCGCGGCTCGCCGACCTGGGCTTCGCCCCGGCCCGTTTTCGAGAGGAGATCCAGGTTCGTATGCCCTCCGACGACGAGAGGGCCGCCCTGAATCTGTCGGGCAGCACGCCCGTGATCAAAGTCTGTCGAACCGCCTATACAGACGAGGGCCGTGCCGTCGAGCTCAACGAAATGACGTTGGACTCACAGGCCTACGTTCTCGAGTACGACTTCGATGCCTAGTGACCGTGCGGGGCTTGGCGCGTCCAGCCGACCGCCGCTGCACTGAAGAGGAGAATCCCCATCATGTACATCACGATCCCCCCGTAAACGACCAATGGCCGCCCTGCGGACACAGGAACGGCCATCGAGCGACTCCCCAGCCTGGCAGCAACCGGAGTCGTGGTCAGCGCGGTGACCGCGCCGGGTGCCTTGGACACGAGGCCCGTCTGGTCACCTACCCATCAGAATAGACGGCCTCACCGGGATAAGCCCAGCAAGGGCCCTCCCCGGTGCTTCACGTCACCTTGATCAGCTGATCCACGGCTCCCTTCCCAAAGGGACCGTAAGTGCGAAAACTGCACATCCTTGCCGCGGCCGCCGCCGCGCGCTCTCGCGATTCTGACGATCACCGAATCAGCGCCCCCGGCTTGCCCGGACAGTGCTTGCCCAGCATCCCTAAGGATGGGCAAGCCTCTCACCTGCTCCTTCCTTGGCCGGGGCAAGCCTTCGGGCAAGCCTCAGTGAGCAAGGTTCACGGCACAACATCCACTAGGAGGTGTGCCGTGCCCGACTGCGGACCGACGCAGAGGCCACATCGCGCAGAGGTCGCCGGCCGCCGTGCCAGCCCAACCCTGCGGGCTACCAGAGTTTCTATGCCCCACCGGGTCTTGGGGAGGTGGGCATGACTCGGTCGATCGTTCCGCACCCGACCAACGCGCGTGCCCTCGATGAGAACGGCGTTGTCGTTCGTGGTGCCGAGCCTGCTCCCGCGACCACGGTCATGCGGCACATGGTCTATGGCTCCGGTCTGACTCGTGCCCTGGACTACGTCGTTCTTCTCCACGCGCTCTTCCGTCTGGAGGAGAACCAGGCCTTCACCCCGAAGGACATTTGGCGAGACCTGCAGGCTGAGGGCGTGCGCTCGGCGAAGAACGCCAACGAGTTGGTCGGGCGGGATGCGGTCTACGAGTCGTTCAACCGCCTGATCGCGGCCAAGTTCATCCGCCGTATGGCGGTCGACGGCGTCCCTGGCCGGTTCGGGAAGGTGCGCTACGAGCTGTTCCGGCAGCCTGCGTACAACCCGGACTACGCGCTGGCGGAGGAGGCAGGGCAGCCGCAATACGACGCGCACGTTCCGGACACGTCCCAACCGCTTCCCGGAACGCCGGATGCGGACAAGGCAGGCAGTAAAACCGCACGTCATACCGCTTCCCGGAACGCCGGATACGGTCTTGCCGGTTCCGGCGTTCCGGGAAGCGGTCCACGACGCATTCCCGCAGGTCAGACCGCGTCCGGCGTTCCGGGAAGCGGGAGTGGGCACCCCCCCACTCCCCCCTATAGGGAGGAGGAGGATTCCTCCTCCCTTAAGCCCTCCTCCATCACACCTGGCGCTTCGGCAACAGCCGTAGCGGCTGCGTCCGAGTTCCTTGCTGAGCTTCCTGGGCGCTGGGCATGCGGCCGCAAGTCCGCTGCAGAGCTGGCGCCGCTGCTGGCCGAGGCGGCACAGGAGCAGGGCTGGAAGCTGAGCGGTGATCTTGTTCAGCAGCTGACCCGGCGTTCCCAGGCCCGCCGCGGTGCTCTGTCAGTTCTGCGGGAACGGATCGAGGACCTGCCGCGCTACCGTGCCGCTCGTGTGGATGCTGGCCGCGTTCCGGGGCAGCAGCTGGCCCTGGAGGACAGCGAACAAGGCCGTAGCGGGGCGGTGCCCCTGCCGGAGGGAGTGTCGACTGAGCGGGTCGAACAGGCGCGGGAGTTTCTGCTGACGCTGACCGGCCCGTGGGCGCTGGGCCCGGAGAGTGCGGTGCGCCTGGCTCCGCTGCTTGCTGCGAAGTCGCAGGAGCGCGGTTGGGAGTTCGACAACCGGTTGCTCACGCAGCTGATGTCGAACCCGGCCGGTGTGAACAACTACGAGCTGGTCTTGGAGAAGCACCGGATCACGAGTCTGCCCTTCCGGCGCAGCACCGCGAGCGGGCAGCTCCGCGATACGCAGGACACGCGGCAAAAAGCGATCGACGCTTGTGGAACGTGCGATGCATACGGCCAGTTCGAGCGGGACGGTGCGGCGGTGCTGTGCAAGCACGACGGGCCGTCAGCCGCTGCTACCCCGCAGGCTGCTGGACCCCACGCATCGTCGGGTACCTCGTCCGCTGCCGCTGATGCCGCGCCCGCGAAGGAATCGGTGGACCGCAATCTGGCGAGTCTGCTCACCTCGATGCGTCAACCCGCTATCTGACCCACACGAAGCGGCGCCCGGAAAACCTTGGCCGGCCCGGGCGCCGCACGACCTCACCTGGAGATCACTCATGACTGTAGTCCCGCACCAGCACTCCAGCACCGCTGACGATCTGCCCGACGGGCCGGGGCCCTTCGAGCGTCTCCCCCCGCAGGATCTCGGCGCGGAGCAGTCCGTGCTCGGCAGCATGATGTCCTCGGAGCAGGCCGCGATTGACTGCCAGGACATCGTGCAGCCGGAGGACTACTACCGGCCGATCCACGCGACCATCCACCGCACGATCCTCGACCTACGGGCCAAGGGTGAGCCCTGCGACCCGATCCAGCTGGCCGCCGAACTCAACAAGCGCGGCGAACTCGCGCGCGTCGGCGGCGCGCCCTACCTGCACACCCTGGTCCAGGCCGTCGACACCGCGGCGAACGGCTCGTACCACGCTGAAATCGTCCAGGAGAAGGCCGTTCTGCGGCGCCTGGTCGAGGCGGGTATCCGCATCACCCAGTCCGGCTACGCAGGTCAGGGGGAGACCGACGACCTGGTCGCGGCCGCGGCCGCTGAGATCGCCGCCGTTGTCGAAGGCACCGGCAAGGACGACGACTTCGTCCTGCCCCGCCAGACCATGGAAGGCACCCTGGACCGGATCGACGACGCGAAGAACGGCCGAGGGCTGACCGGTCTGTCCACTGGCTTCATTGACCTCGACTCGCTCACGAGCGGGCTCCAGGCCGGCCAGATGATTGTCCTGGCCGGCCGTCCCGGCATGGGGAAGTCCACCCTGGCGATGGACATGGTCCGTGCTTGCGCTATCACCCAGAACATTCCGGCTGCCTTCATCAGCCTGGAGATGGGCATTGACGAGCTGAACATGCGCCTGCTGTCTGCCGAAGCCAAAGTCGGCCTGCACCACCTGCGCTCCGGGCAGACCACGGACGACGACTGGACCCGGATGGCCCACGTGCTGCCCCGCATCACCGAGGCACCGCTGTACATCAACGAGTCCGCGAACACACTCGGCACTATCCAGGCCAAGCTGCGTCGCCTGAAGTCTCGCCAGCCCGACCTCGGCCTGGTCGTCATCGACTACCTCCAGCTGATTACCATCGGTGGCCGCCAGGAGTCCCGAGAGCGCGAGGTTTCCGACATCAGCCGCAGCATCAAGCTGCTCGCGAAGGAACTTCAGCTGCCCATCGTCGCTCTGGCCCAGCTCAACCGAGGCCCCGAAATGCGCGCTGATAAGCGTCCCAACAAGGCTGACCTGCGCGAATCGGGTTCCCTTGAGCAGGACGCGGACATCGTGGCGCTGCTCTACCGGGATGACGCCTACGAGCCGCAGTCCGCCCGGGCGGGCGAGGTCGATCTGATCATCGACAAGCACCGCAACGGGCCTACCGCCACCATCACCCTCGCCAACCAGCTCCACTACAGCCGCTTCGTCGACATGGCGCAGACCTGATTTCCGCTATATGTATACAGCCGATATGCCTTGTATTGACATGCCTACATTGACAATGCATCATTCTGGTGCGCGCACTGCGCCCGCCGGATTTGCAGGCGTCTTCGCCTGCCTTACGCCCACGACCAGCCGGCACGAAACCATGCGGGAGTCCCCATGCCGCCTCGCCCATCCGAAGACGCTCGAGGAGAACTCAGGAAGGCGGTGGAGGCTGCCCTGCGGCAGCGCGCCGACCGCAGGGACGAGGCGGATCGCCTCAAGGAGGAGGCGGAGGCCGAGTTCTGGCGGGCCATCGACGAACTGAGACAGCGGTACCACGGCGCCCAGACCGACATCGCCGAGGTGACGCAGTACACGCGCGACCACATCTTCAAGCAGAGCAAGCGGTACGCCGCGGACCCTCAGGACGGAGACACCGGTGATCAGCGCTAAGGCCTACCAGGACGGGCTGGCCGAACTCCGCGGCGTGCGGGACGAGATGAAGCCGCTGGAACGACAGCTCACGAAGATCCAGGCCGACCTCGGGAAACTGCGCACCCAGCGGGACGAGAAGATCCGCGCCCTGGGCGCCTACGAAAAGGCCAAAGCGGACCGCCTCGCAACATCGGCCGGCGTCTCAGTGATCGACGTCGTCACCCTGGTGCCCTCGCTGGGCCCCCAGGCCCCCGCCAGCACGCCGGATGAGCCGTCGCCGAACGATTCCACCACTGAAGATCACGCAGCGCCCCAGGTGGCCGCACAGGCGATCACGGAATCGACCGTTGCGCTGGCGCCCGACCTTCGGTCGTCCGGACAGTCCGAGCCGGCCGCCGACCGCGCAGAACCGCGAACTGTCGGCGCTGAGGACACTCACCAGGAGCTGCGTGTCGACGGCGAAATCGTCACCGAGGCAGCGGTCCCCTCCCCCGCACCTGCCGCACCGGCCCCGGCACCCGCTCCGGCTGAGGAGCGGACGCTTCCGTCGATCCCGGAGGGGGCCGCGGGCGACCGCTGGTTCCGTGCCGAGCCGGACCTGGCGTCGACGCGGCCCAAGTTCAAGCAGGCCACACGGCAGATGGCGTTCCTGGACACCGCGACCGGCGTGCTGGTCTGGCAGGGCGGGACGGTCACGCTGGACCTGGGGCGCGCGAGTGTTGCCGAGATCCTCACCGCCGTCTACGCCACGGTCCCGGCGGATGTAGAACGCATCTACGTCACGGCCGGCGACCCGTGGCACCGGGACGCAGGGCGCCATCAGTTCCTCAAGGATGCGGTCGCCGAGTGGCTGAACGGACCGCTGCCGCAGGGGTGGCAGGTCGAGTCCTCGCGTGGCAAGGACCGCATGGCCGGCCACCTGGTCCACCCGCGCAACCCGGTGGGTCGCTGGCAGCGTGGCAAGGACCAGCACACCGAAATTCGGTCCGTGGGCGAGTGGTTCGATGCAGCCGGCGCCGACCCGGCCACCGTCCGCGAGGCGTTCGTTCTGCTGTGGAAGGCGTTGCGCCGGCACTGGGACGACGTCGTGCTGATGGGCTCGCCGTCGCAGACGGGTCGGGACCTGTGGTCACGGACCATCCCTGCGAAGGCCGGCGCGAAGTGGGCAGACGGATTTCCCGTCCTGAGCCAGGAGATCCGTGGTCTGCTGCACGCCACCGCCGGGCAGGGCCGCACCGAGCTGATCGCCCCGCCGCGTGTCCCGGAACGGGTGCCCGCCTGGTACGAGGTCGACCGGACGTTCGCCTACGCCAAGCACACCTGGTCCTCCGGTGTCGGGGTGCCGCAGCGCATCACGGCGGCCGCGTTCGCCGCCATGAGCGAAAAAGAGCAGAGCGACGCGCTGTTCGCCCCGTCGCACTGGCAGGTGCGGGTGACCATCCCGAAGGACTGGAACCACGTAGGCCTGCTGCCCGCCCCGGCCCCCGGCGAGCGGGCCTGGCACTACCCGTACGAGGGCGGCCGCACCTTCGTCACCTGGGCAGGCGGCGCCGAGGTGAACCTGGCGCTCCGGAATCCGCTGCAGCCGTGGCGGATCGAGATCCTGGACGGCCTGGTCTGGGAGAAGGGCGACCCGCTCAAGGGCTGGTCGAACAAGCTGAAGGACGCGTGGCAGTCCCTGCGTGCCCAGGCTGAGATCCACGGCGATGAACGGCAGCGCCAGGCTGCACGACTCGCCTCGCGCGGTGTGCGTTCGATCCTGCTGTACGGCATCGGCACGTTCGCGCAGCGGCCGCGCATCACCACGGGTTCGCTGGAGCTCGGTACCGGCGGTGAGGTTCCGGAGATTCCGGACTGCGCGCGGCTGACTGGTATCTCGGACACGCATGTCACCTGGGAGCGCAACGCGGGTTTTGCCCGGGACCCGTACGCGCATCCGGAGTGGGCGGCCGGCGTGTGGTCGGCGGCCCGGGCCGCGCTGCTGTCGACCAGCACTGGCATCAAGGACCCGGAGACGGGCATGCCGTTGAAGGCTGGTGCGCTGCACCTGCCAGCTGGGTCGATCCTCGCGTTCCGTACCGATGCTATTTACAGCACGGTCCGCCCTGAGTGGCCGTACCGGGGCGAGCCCGGCGACTACTTGCTGAAGGGCGCCATGGCGTGGGAGCAGCCGACCCCCACCACCGATGAAGAGTTCTACGTCCTTCAGGGCTTGGGCCGTCAGGCGTGGGAGGCGGAGGGCCAGTGAGCGCAGAAGTGGCATGGGGCGGCACGTGGGAGCACGCGGCGCGCGGCGTGTCCGGGGATGCCCTGTGGGACGACGAGGACACCGCCTCGTCTGGTCACGCCTGCGTTGGCGGGGGTGCGGTCGACTGGAGTGCCGAGTGGCACTGCCACGGCTGCGGCTCCTCGGGTGACGACCAGTTCGACGACGACACCACGACGTACTCCGATGACGAGTACGCCGACGGCGAGGGCCGGGAGGTGGCCGCATGACGCCGCGCAGGAGGCGGGCAACGGGTGGTCGCCGCGTCCAGCGCAATGAGGCTGCGAGGCTCACCGACGAGCTGCTGGTCGCCGGGTTCAACAAGAAGCAGGTCGGTGAAATCATCGGCCGCAATCCATCCCTGGTCAGCCAGTTCGTCACAAAGAACAAGGGCGCCAGCTTCGTTGAAGCGCTCCGGGCCGTTGTGCAGGAGGTACAGGCCGGCGGGCCGCGCGATATTGCCAGCCTCAAAGCCCTGGCCGCCGGCTACATCCAGCCGCGCTTGAACCGGGAGGGCTACAAAGCGCGGGTGCGGCGCAAGGACAAGGGGCGTGCCGAGAAGGTTGTCAAGGACCAGCGTGGCAGGCCGGTGATGGGGAAGGACGGCAGGCCGGTGAAGGCTTGGTCGTCGTCGCTGGCCAAGGCCGGCAAACAGCACATCGCGTCCGGCGCCTCCCGACTGCGGCCGATCGTCGAAGAGGCCGCTGCGAACCGAGGGAAGATCGCGTTCACCGTACGGGCCAGGAAGGGTGCGTTCACGCATGACGCCGGCAGGATGGCCGACTCCCCCGGCGTGCGACGCAACATCGTCCAGCGACGCGACGGAACCGAGGAACGCGCCTACGCCGAAAACACCGGCGGCCCCGGCTCCGGCGAGCAGGGCTTCGACGCCGTCCAGTTCAAGGCCATGGTCGACGCCGCGAGCGGCGACGTCGCAGCCGCGGTCCGCAACTGGCTTGTCATGACCGGCCGCCTCGACCCCACCGCACCCATCGTCGGCCTGGAGATTCGCGCCTGGAAGTCTCAACACTGACCGGGGAGACCCTGCCGGCCCCCCTCGCCATAGACCGCCCGGTGGCGTCGCCGTCACAGGGACTGTCAAAAGCGCTAGAGCCCCGCCGGAACGTACTCCGGCGGGGCTTCAGATTTGCGACAGTCAGTCGGAGCGGCCTGTCCGGGTGTCAGCGCCCAGTGAGTCTCAACGTCGGGCCGTAGTCACCGGAGCCGTCCGAGACGGCAATCTCGAACTCCCGGTCAGGGAAAGCCGCCTGTACCGCCGCTCGCCACATGACGGCGATGTTCTCCGCCAATTCAGGGAGAGCAGCATACTCCGATTCCAAGGTGATTACAAAGTAGTCCCACAAGTGAACGTGGTTCAATACCGATTCGACTGCTCGCGAATCACCCTGCAGACGGCCATACCAATCATCGATGGCATGCCTGTCGAACTTGAAGCCGAGGAATACACAATCCCGATATTCCACAAACTTCGGCCAGTACAAATCCACCAGAGCTGCAGCCTCGGCCACGGAGACGTTGGCAGACATGAAGCCCTGGAGATGGTACCCGTCGGCCTCGGCACCGGTCACCCACTCCGACAACTGCGGCAACCCTCTGGGGTCCATTATATTGACTCGCTTCGGTCTCGAGTTCGCTTGCCTGACGGCACAACCATGACATGTTCCATAGCAGGCCCGACGATGGCGACGAACCACCCCTCTGCACAACCCCCGTCGGCTGACGTTGCCGTCAACTACTGCCGTCAGACACCACTAAGGCCCCACCGGGAACATTCGGTGGGGCCGAAATAATTTCGCATACAAGTAGAAATCTACGCCTCACCTGACGAGAACGAAACACTGTCAGACCATTCCCAAAAAGCCCGAGATGCAGCCTCTTCTCGTTCGAGGAGGTCGATAAGACTAGCGACGTCGACGCCAATGGGAACGTCGATTGCAGCGTGCCTATCACCACTCCACTCGCTCAACAGGCCGAGCCGCGAAATCTCAACATCAAACTCCCTCGCCACGCTTGAAGCATTCGGTGTTTCCAACAGGAAAACCCGCAAGGCTCTCCGCCCTGACTTGCGGACCAGTCGGGCGACCGTGGTGCCGTCCGGGGACAGAGCGACGATATCGCCGAGAGAAATACCGTAAACCCGAAAAGGGATGCAGCATAGCTCAAGCGAACCATCTTCAAGCCTCTTGAGCCAAAGCTGTTCCACCTCCCCCTCCAAACCGAACGGCGCGAGATCAGCCCGTGCGATGTAGTCGCTGTCGCCCCGGCGAACTGGGCTCTCATGGACAATGAACTTCATGTGACGCTCCAGGTCAAAGCCGAATGGAAGGTGACTGCAGTCCCACGCAGTCTAGGCGGTCGGGCGAAGCGACCACGGCGCTCCCCGCCAGCGAGATGGCCCGCGACGGCCGATCTTCCTCCCAGGCGTCGCGGGCCATCTCTCACCTACACGTTCCTATGGCGGTGTCATTCTCGAAGGCCACCACGGCGGTGGCCAGGAGCCAGTGTAATTGGGTGGGGGATTCAATGGAGCCAATCGATCCCTCTTCGAGCTATTACAGAATGTGCAAGCCGGCGTGGTGTTTGCGTCGGTTAGGTCACCGCCACCAATCCTAGGCTCGACGTGGTCAATCGCCGTGGCTGGATTCGTCCGGCAATACGAACACAACGGGGCGGTCGTCCCAGTAGCCGCATTCTTCCCGACATCGTAATCCTTGAGGAGGCTTGGCGGAATCCTCTTCCCGGCACCAGAGCCACCACTCGAACCAGCTGGGATATCGTAAATCGCCTCACCATTCACGCCACAACCAATCGGAGAATTGGTGTTGTGAACTAGAACAGGCGTGGTGCCAGCGAGTACATAGTACGTGTGGAGGCCTTCTACGGTGAGGTTGCGGGTTTCCTTCACCTCGTGGAAGGAGCGGGTTGCGCGGACGGTGACATGAGTGCCTGCCTCCGTGCGCAGGGTCATTCCGGTGCGGAGGTCCGCGGTGTCTACCCAGGCGTTTTCGGAAGGCGACCAGAAGGGGTGGTGGTCGGTTGCTATGAGGTCCTCGTCACCGTGACTGGTAGCAACGGTCAGCTCAGTGAAGTCCTTGTCGTTCTTCGTGATGATGGTGGCGAGGACTATGCGGGCCTCGGTGTTGCCGGTTTCGGGGTCGGTCGCAAGTACCTTGTCGCCGGCCTCGATATCTTCGAGTGACTTGGTCGCGCCATCGGCCATCGCAACTTCCTGGGCGGGCAGGAAGCTGTTAAAGCATTTCCCGACCTGGCGCATGGCTATCTTTTCGGCCATGAGTTCGGCTGCTCCGAATGCAGCCCCGAATGCAGCCCCGGCTACTGCTCCTTCGACTTCATTGCTTAGGGCTTCCGTCGTTGACTCGTCGTCGCCGTCGACAAGGTCGGAGGCTGCTGCTTGGGCGAACCCTGCTGCTGCCCCACAGCCGGCGGTCCCCAGCAGACTTACGCCCGCTGTCTCCGGGGCTGCGGCGATAAGGGCACCCTCGCAAACGACGCCCGTGACGATACCGGCGGCGGCACCGATGATTTCGGCGAACAGGCCGGATCCGGATCCTTGCCCACCGTCTGCAGTGCCGGCTGGCTTGGGGTTGGAGCCAGAGCCTCCAGTCGAGGGGCTCCCAGAGCTTGGGGGCGGCGGCGGTGTGCCGGTGCCGAATTGCTTCTTGACTTGCTTGGGGGTGAGGCCGCCCGGGGTTCCCCCTGTGTAGCAGGCTCCGAGTGCTCCGCAGATCTCGGAGAGCCCGGATGGGTCGCTGTAGTTGATGGGGTCGTTGTGGCTGTAGCTGTAGGCGGAGAGGTTCTGCGGGGCGTAGCGGGCGCTGAGGGGGTCGGGGCTGAGGAAGCGGCCGAGTTTGGGGTCGTAGGCGCGGGCGCCGAGTAGGGAGAGACCGGTGGCGGTGTCCTCGGTCTTGCCGAGGAAGCCGTGGTCAGTTCCGGCAGGGAGGTTACCGCTGCGATCGTCGCCGAAGGGTGTGTAACGACGGCGGATTGCAGTGCCGGTCTTGGCGTCTACGGCAATCTGTGTCGACGCCTGGGTGTCGGCCATCAGATAGGTGACTTTGCCGCTGCCCGAGTCGGTTGTGCGGATGGCGACGGCGGCTGCGCCGCAGGCGTAGTAGCGGGTGGCCGTGGCTGTTTTGCCGTCGGTGGTGCGTAGTGCGGTGCCGCCGAGGTAGGCGACTGTTTCCTGGGGGCTGGTGCGGACTAGGAGGTTGCCGTCGGCGTCGTAGGTGTAGCGGGTGAGTTCTGTGCCCGAGGACCTGGTGGTGGTGACGGTGCTGAGCTGGCCGATCTTGGTCCAGGTGTAGTCGGTGGTCTTTTTGTCGGCGGTGGTGGCGCCTGGTTCGACGCGGTGCTCGAGCTGCCCGTCGTCGTTGTAGGTGAAGGTGTCCTTTGAGGTGGTGGTGGTGCCGGACTTATTGTCGATCTGGCGGACGCCATGCGGTGGTTGGTCGGGGTTGGCCGTGGTCCAGGTGCCGCTGTCGTCGTAGCCGGGATACAGGTAGTCCCGGGTTGTCTTGTTCGCGGCTGCGTCGGTGTCGGTGACGCTTTGCAGGTTGCCGAGCTGGTCGTAGGTGTAGTGGGTCTGGTAGGGGGCTTCGCCTGTGAAGTCGGAGACCGCGCCGATTGCCGGGATGGCCCACTTGGCACAGTCGCTCGCGGCTGCTCTGGTGTAGGCATCGGTCAGGCGGGTCAGGTCGTCGTACCTGAAGCACTGGGACTGGGCTGTCTGGCCGCTGGCCTGCTCCCTCAGCTCGGTGAGCTTGCCGTCCCAGTCGTAGCTGTAGGTGTCCTTCTGGGACTCCTTGATGAGTCCGTTGACGTTGACCGTCGTGGAGATGGAGTCCAGGCGACCTGTGCCGTTGGTGTCCTGGTATGTGTAGGAGCGTGCTGCGTTGACGCCGAGTCCGGAGAATTTGGCGCCGTAGTCGCGTCCCGCGAGACGGCTGTAGGCGTCGTAGGTGGTGTTGTTCACGTAGACGGCGTTGCCGAGTGTGCCGGTGAGCCGGTCGGGCTGTCCGTAGGAGTTGTACGAGGTGGTGACGGTCTCGGCGTCCAGGCCGCCGGCTTTTGGATAGGTGGCGGTGATGATGTGGTCGGCTGCGTCGTAGGTCTGTGTGGTGGTGTAGCTGCCGGCGAGGCCGTTGACGTTGGCCGGGATCGTGGTGGTGCTGCTCAAGGGGCGGCCGCGGGTGTCGAAGCCATTGATCTTCGATGTGTACGCGTTACCGGCGGCGTCACGGCTGATCGTCGTGGTGACCTTGCCGAGCCCGTTGGCGACGGTCGGGTCGTCCCAGGTCCAGGCGGCCAGTTCGTCGCTGCCGCTGGACGCTGAGGTCTTGCGGCCGATGTTGTCGTAGGAGTATCTGACGACAGTCTGGCGGGCATTGCTGGTGGCCGTCTCGACCTGTCCGTTGGCGTCGTACGTGGTGCTGGACTCGCCAGCGTCCGGGTCGTTCACGGTGAGGCGCTGGTTGGCCCAGTCGTAGGTGTAGACGGTGTTGTTGCCGCGAGTGTCGGTGATCTGTGTCGGTTCCCCCTTGCCGCCGTAGTGGTACTGCGTGGCGAACAGCGAGGTGCCGTCATGCTCGACGACCTTGGCGACCTGTCCGTAGACATCGGTGTAGGTGTCGGTGTCGCCTCTGTTGGCCTGGGTGACCGTGGTGTAGTCGCCTTGGTAGGTGGTGGACACCCGGTTCTCTGCCTGGAGCTCGGAGGTACTCCCGTCACCCACGCGGAGTCGGGACTGCACCGTTCGCCCGGCCCAGTCGACCAAGAGGTCCGTGTAGGACGGCAAGTCCTCAAGCTTGGGTGAAACAAGCCCGGATCCGGCCGTTCCCTCGCTGCGGAAAACTGCTGAGGCGCCGACGTTGTTGCCCGCGCTGTCGTAGCGCGTCACAGCTACCTGACGGTTGCTGACCGCTTCGGAGCTGTCAGGCAGCGGGTTCTGGGTCTCGCGCGCTCGCCCGAGGGCGTCGCTGTAAGCGTAGGACGACAGATATGTGGATCCGGCTTGAAGGGTCTGGGTGCTCGTCTGAGGGAAGCCCGTGACCGAGTCCGGTACGCCGCTGCTGGTGCCAGTGGGAATCGAATACCCGAATCTCAGGGATGGGGAAGTTCCCGTCTCGGTCGGCTTCCACACTTCGGTGATGCGTCCGGCGGCATCCAGGGTGACGGTCGTGACGTTCTTGTTGGCGTCCTGGGTCTTGTACGGCACGCCCCAGAACCGGGACTTCCACACGGTCGTGCTCAGTGGACCCTTGGCCGACATGGTGCCGTCGGGGTCGGCTGTGGTGCTGGTGATCCCGTTGGTCGGCCAGACGTTGGCGGGGCTGAACGTCGTGGTGGTGCGGTTCTTCTTGCCGTCCTCGCCCCACACCGCGCGTCCGGCGCTGTCGTAGCCCGCCTTGATGCTGCGGTACGTACTGGCACCGGTGTAGGTGCGGACTTCAGTGGCGTTGCCGTCGGCCGGCTTGTTGGTGTCGACGGAGGTGGCGTTGTCGAACAGGGTGGCTGTGTAACTGTCTTGGTTGGCCGCTGCGCGGTCGGTACACCCGCTGTTGTAGTGCCGTACCTCGTCCTGGAGCACGGTCCAGCGCTGGAGGCCGGTGGAGTCGTAGTCGTCGGTGTTGTAAGCGCGTCCGAAGGTGGTGCAGCGGTTGTCGGCGACATTGGTCTCGCCCCAGTCGTCGGTGCGCAGGGCCAGACCGTACGTCGTGGAGGTGGTGCTGGTGTCGTCGAACTCGCTCTCGATGACGTGCTCACGCCAGCCCGTGGAGATCTTGGTCTCGGTGGTGGTCCGGGATTCGCGCACGAAGCGTGCGTCGGGCACGCCGTCATAGGCAGCGGTGGTGTGGGTCCAGTAGCCATGGAAGACCCGCTCGTGGGAGCTGCCGGTGTCGTCGCGCTGGGACGTCTCGATCGTCCGGCCGGCGAGCCAGGGCTGGTCGGTGTAGGCGGTGCCTTCGCCGTCGCTGACGCTGACCGCCCGGGTTTTAGAGGAATCGGCCTTGTCGGTGCGGTCGCCGTCCAGGCCGCGGTAGAGCCAGTGGTAAGTGGTGTGCTGGGTGGCGCCCGTTCCGGTGGTGATGGCGACTTGCTGGTATCCGCGCCAGTCGGTCCAGGACTCGTCCTCGTCCTTCGTCAGCGGGTCGCTGGTGAACGCCCACCCGGCTCCGCCTACGTAGTCGTACGAGGTGGTGATGACGGGTGCGCCGTCCTGGTTGCTGGTGACGGTGGGGTCGACTTCGACCTTGGTCACCAGGAATTTCTTGAACCAACCGGACTTGGCCTCCGTCGCGCCTTCGGGAGTCCATTTCTGCCAGAAGCAGTCCTGTTTGTTGGACGCCTGGGAGGGGAGTGCAGCGGCGTCGCATGCGTCGGGGGCGCTGTAGGTGACGGTGGTGGTCGCGCCGAGGTCGTCGTGGATAGTGCTGATGCGCCGGAAGTTGATCTCAGCGGAGCCGACCTTGTTGTCCAGGTCGACACCGTTGAAGTTGATCACCGGGAGGACGATGTTTGTGCCGCTGCCGTAGGTCTTGCGCTGCATGTAGTCCATCCACAGCGTCTTGCCGACGGTGCCCTCGGGGTTCGGCAGGCCGTGCTTGGTCTGGTACTGCTCCACCAGGTCCCAGCCATCACCCGTCGTGTTGAGGACGTACGTCTTGATGTCCCAGAGCATGTCCTTGGTGAAGAACGTCGGGTAGTAGGTCTTGCCAGCGCAGTAGTAGTCGTTCGCTGTGCCGTCGCACATCAGGTCGACGGGCACATCGGGGTAGGAGGACGGGGTGGAGCTGATGGACGGGCACGCGCTGGGTTCGTCACGCAGCGGGTCCGCTTCCGACATACGCTCCACGCACCGGCCCACGTGGGTGAGTTCGACCCTGCCGGTCGGTTTTGAGTCTGCGATCTGGGTGGGCCAGCCGTACTCGATAGCACGGAGGTAGCCACCCGAGGTGTATGAGCGGGCCGTGTCCGTATTCGCGACGGACCGGTAGTGGTTGTCCTCCTTGTCGTAGAAGTACGTGGTGTCGACCTCGTTGGCGTCCACGACTCGGTCGAGGTTCCATCGCCAAGCTTGCGTACACGGCTCGGGGAACTGGCTGTGGCAGGGCTCGCCAACGTTGTTACCGACCACCGGCATCGTGTACACCGAGGAGGTGGCCTGTTCGGTGCGCTGGGAACGGCCCCAGCCGAAGTAGTAGCGTTGGCCGTCCTGGCTGCCGATCACCCAGTACTCGTCATCCGCACCGTACCCACCACTGAGGTGCTGGACCCGCCAGCCCGGGTCGTCCCTGAGGTGGTACGAGCCGGTGCCGTTTTTGTCCTGGACGAGCTCGGAGCTGACACCGTTGAGGTTGATGACGTAAACCGCACCGTCCGGCTCTGTGCCGGTGTTGGGCGAGTCCCAGCACATGTCACCGATCGTCGGCAGACCGTCGTCGGTGCAGTTGCGGTAGCGGCGTTCGATGAAACCGACGCCGAGGTCCCATCCCATGCCGGCCCAGGACGCCTGGTTGTTCGTTGCCGACGTACGGCCGTCCACGGACTGCGAGTTGTAGGACAAGCCGAGGGCAGGTGCTGAGCCCACCGCCGGTGCCGGCAGCTGGATCGGGAGGTTGTAGGTGAAGGCACCAGAGCCGGTGGCCACCGACCAGGAACCGGAGGCAGCAAGCGAGGAGGCCCGGTAATCGCCCTGGTCGGAGGAGGATCCGGCGGTGACCGCGTAGACACTGGCTCCCCCGGTCGTGCCCAGCTGGGTGGACAGGCCAGGATCGGCATCACCGGCGCTCGTGTCTGCCGACGTGGTGTCTGCATCGGCCGTGACCGTCGCCGTCAGCACGCCGGCCTTGACGTCGTTATTGCTCGGCACGACCTCACGCGCCGTACAGCCCTCCGCCTCCGGAGTGGTCAGCGCACAGGCAGGGAGCTTGACCAGCATCAGGCGCTGCGCGAAATCACCACCGTAGGCGTACTGGAAGCCTGAGTAGTCGATCCCGATCTGTACTTGGCCCGGATCACTGCCGCCGTCGGTTCGGGAAACCTGGACACCGAGACCGACCCCTCCGGCCGGAGCGACGGCCTGCCGGTCGAGGACCTGCACGTCGACCTGCTCGGGGGTCGGCGGATCCGGGACCGGATCCGCTGTCGCAGAGTCCGTGGCTTCTGGTGAGGGTGTACCAGAGGCGGAGGGGCTCGCCTCTGGCGAGGCATCTTCGCCGGAGCTTGCCGACTGCGTCGGATCGTCTGTGGACGCAGCCCGGCCGGCCCCGGCGAACTGCGGCGCGGGGCCGGTCGGCTCGGCGACAGGCGCGACCTCTACAACATCGGCGACCCGGTTCTCCTCGTCGCCACCTGGTGCAGGCGACGACGTGGCCGAAGGCGACGACGCATCGGATGGGGTTGGCATGACGGTGCCGGGGTCACCCGGCGCAGCGGTCGACAGATCGATGCGCGCCTGGGCCGCAGCCGGCCACTTCGGCTGCGGAAGAGCCTTGCCAGCCTCTTCCGCCTGCTGAGCCGGCACGGAGCCGAGCGACTGAGACGGGACGATCGGTGTCGAGTCATCCGCGGCGGCCGCGCCAGGTGGCGACACCACCGACACGGTCGACAACAGACCGGAGAGCAACGCTCCGGCCACTCCTAGAGAAACCCACCGCGAACGTCGAAACGTCACTGGCACTCCCGCCCCATGCGAGGACGCGTCAGCGCACCCCCGCCACTCAACAGTTGACCTGCCGAGATGTGTGAGGGCTACCGCGCTCCCCAGCGCGGCACGAAGAGCCATCCAGTCGATCTCGATCAGTGAATGGGGACAGTAGTTTGTGTGAACCAACTGTGAATAGAGTGATCGCGGAATACTTCCATCCGGATGCAGTGATCCACATCACGACAGGAACCGGCCTGGGGTGGCGCATTGGACATCGATCCCTGGGTTGACGTGCCGCAATAGCGCTCAGCCGCACGCCAGCATCGAGAAGCGGACCTACGCGGATTACACCGATCTGCCCAGATACGCCATGGAGGGTTTCCCTGGCGCACAGTTCAAGGCGATGGCCGTTGCCGCCGACAAGGTCGCTTCCACAGCGGCACAGAAGTGACTGGTCGACAACCACCACATCGAGCCCGGCGCGCCGATTTGCGGGTCTGGAGATTCGAGCCACTGCCCACCCAACGCCCCACGCAGTGACTGCCATTCGGGGCTTTCTATTACCGCCAACCAAAAGCAGAATGAATTTTATTGCTATGCATACTTTGACCATGCATAATGGAAATCGCTAGGTGCTGTGCCCTCACCGGATCCCATCACTGATCCAACCAAGCCCGACTGAGGAGAAACCCACATGCGCAGGCAGGACGCCATCGCCTAGGCGGCCGCTGCAGGACACGCTCCACGAGACCAAGAGCCTCGCCGAACTGCACGCCGTGCAGTCGCGCACTGAACCTGGGCGCCAGCCTCCAGGACATCGCCACCGCCCGGACCCACACCCAGCGCACGCACGCACCGTCAGGCGGGCGGGCGGCAGCAACTGCCTCCCTCCACACACGAACCGACAGGAGCGCCGCCCCCGATGACCAGCCCCGCCGCGCCCCTCTCCCCCGAAACCGCCTACGCCTCAGCACCGCCGCTGCACCTGGAAGCCGACGACCTGATAGGGCTAAGGTCTCACCACCGCCGTCGACCAACATCGAAGCCCGTGTCCGCCGCGGCTTCATTGACCAGGCCTCGCAGCACGGCCTGCGTCGTGGCCGTCGTCTTCCTGACCAACCTGGACAGATGCGGGGCCCGCAACGGGCAGCGGTCGGCCAACCGGCACCGTCCCCTCCCCCGGCCTGCGCCGACAGCACGAACAGGCACTGGCCGCCATGCCGCTGCTCACCGGCGAGGGATCACCGATATTTGCACCGTGGTCGGCGACCGTCGCTGACCTCGTCGGTCGGGCACGCGGGCCGTGCCGTTGTACACGAAGCCCTGGGGTGAACTGGACGGCGGCTGCCCCGACCTGCAAACCTCGTCCAACGCTCAGAGAGATGAGAGCCAGAAGATGCTGAAGCCGTTGCGAGAGCACCAGGCCGAGGCGGTCGTCGCCACAGTGCGCGCGCTCGACCTGCCGCAGGACGCACTGTTTCCGCCGGCAGGGCTGCGCACGCAGATCATCATGGCCACCGGCAGTGGCAAGACCCTGGTGGCCGTGCACACGGCCGAGGAACTCACCGCGGACCGCGTCCTGATTCTGGTCCCCTCTCTCAACCTTCTGGAGCAGACCGCCCGCGCCTGGCGCGACGGCGGCCGGCCCGGCCCGTACTTCGGCGTCTCCTCCCTGAAGTCGGAGGATGTGGGCTTCCCCAACACCACGGACGCAGACGAGTTGGTCCGGCTCACCCGCGGTCCGGGCCGCATCGCCGTCTTCGCGACCTACGCCTCCCTGGGTCTGGGCTTCCTGGAGAAGGCCCACGTCGCGGGCCTCCCGCTGTGGAATTTGATCATCGTGGACGAGGCGCACCGCGTTTCGGGCCGGATGGGCAAGCCTTGGGCGGTCGTTCACGACAACACCCGCATCCCCGCCGAGCGGCGCCTCTACATGACCGCCACTCCGCGCGTGTGGCAGGCCGGAGAGGTCGACGACGACGAGACCGGAGGCCGCCGGCGGCCTGGCGAGCTGGTCGCTTCGATGCTGGACGACCCCGACGGCGTCTTCGGCAAGGTCGCCTTTCATCTCTCGTTGGAACAGGCGATCGAGCGGGGCATCGTCGCCCCGTACCAGGTGCTGGTGGTCGACGTGCAGGACCCGGCCCTGAACAGCGCGCTGCGCGCCGCCGGGGACGGCAGCGAAGAGGTCCGCGGCAAGCGGCTCGGCGCCCTGCAGGCCGCGACGCTGAAGGTGTCGGCGAAGGAGGAACTCGAGCGGGTTCTCTCCTTCCACCAGCGAGTCGCCGAGGCCGAGGCCTTTGCCCTGGGCCTGCCAGGCAAGGCGTCCGACTTGTACCCCGCAGAGGATCAGGTGTGGGCGAAGTGGCTGCACGGCGAACACAAGCCGGCACACCGGCGGCGCGTACTCGCCCAGTTCGCCGCCGGCGAGACCGACAACGGCACCAAGACCGCTCTGTCGCTGATCGCGTCCGTGAAGGTCCTCGGCGAGGGAGTCGACACCCGCGAATGCGACGCCGTCGTCTTCGCGGACGTCCGCGGCTCCATGCCCGACCTGGTCCAGGCCGTCGGCCGCGCCCTGCGCATGCACCCGGGCGAAGGGAAGATCGCCACCCTGGTCGTGCCGGCATTCCTCGCCCCCGGCGAGAAGCCGGACGCCATGCTCACCTCGACCGCATACAACGGGCTGGCCAAACTCCTTGCCGCGCTCCGCGCACACGACGCCCGCATCGAAAAGCTCACCGACCCGGGCACATCACGGACCCGCGCCCCCGAACGTCGACACGAGACCCGCGACTTCGAGGAGGACCTGGGCCAGGAGCAGGACGCCGACGGCGAAGAGACGCCGGCAGTCAGCCGGCCGGCCAAGGACCTGCTGCGATTCTCAGCACCGCGTGACGCGCGCCAGCTGGCCGCCTTCATCGAGCTGCGCGTCCTCAACCCCGAGCGGGTCCACTGGCGGCGCGGAATCCAGGCCGCCCAGCGCTACGCCAAGGAGCACCAGGACCTGCGCGTGCCGTACGACTACCGCACCCCGGCCGACTGGTCACCTGCCGATTTCCCGCTGGGCGTGTGGGTCACCGACTGCCGCCGGCACTACAGCGCCGGCCGCCTGGACCCCGAGCGCACCGCCCAGCTCCAGACCCTCGGCATGGTCTGGTCGTACTTCGACACCAGCTTCGAAGAGGGACTGGCCGCGGCCGCGAAATGGGCCGACGAACACGAAGTCGGCCTCGCCGCACCAGTGGACGCGGTAATCGGCGAGTACCCGGTAGGGCGGTGGCTGAAGAATCAACGGGCTGCCGCGCGCCGGGCCGCCGAGCTCGAACGCTGCCGCGTCGAAGGAGTCCCCGAGCCGGCAGGCGCCGCCGCTCCCCTGTCCGACGAGCGTCGGAACGCGCTGGAAGAGATCGACCCGGGCTGGTGCCCGACCTGGAGCATCGACTGGCAGCGGACCTTCCGGCTCGCCTGGCTCCACATCAAGGCCGGTGGCACTCTGCCCGACAAGGCCGGTGTCGTCATCTTGGACGGCGAGGACCTGGGCAAGTGGGCCGCCGCCCAGTGCGCCAGCTTTCCCAAGCTGACCATGCCTCAGCAGGCGATGCTCACCGGCACGCTGAACATCACAGCCGCACCGGCCAAACGCACCCGGGCCGAGATGTGGACCGACAACCTGACCGCCGCCCGGCAGTACCACGAACGCGAGGGACACCTGGAAGTACCGCGCAGCCACACCGAGCACGTCAACGGCGAGGCCCTACGACTGGGCGCCTGGATCAGCCAGCAACGCGTCAAGGCCCCCAAGCTGGCGCCCGAGCGGGTGGACGAGCTGTCGGCCCTGGGAATGCGCTGGTAGTCCGGCCGCCGCACGGCAGACTCTGCTGTCTTCGCGCGCCAGGGACTTCTGCGCTAATGCCCTGGCGCTGACGAAGAGTCGGGAGCTCTCCAACTGGTAGCTCTTACATCAATGATCTGCGACTTCTCAGGAGAGCCCCCCGTCACAATCGGTGCTGCGGTCCGATGAGCTCAGCGTCGTCCGGCCACCGGAATGAGTCGGCCGGAGCGGCGAGGGCAGGACCGATGATCCCCGATGTGGGCGTTTCCTTCCCGCCGCCCGTTCCTGGTGGGATTCTGCACCGATGGCTCCACTCGTGCTGCGAGTGAGCACTGACGCCGCACATGGTCAGTGAGTAAGATCTGCCCATTCCGTGAAGAGCATGTGAAGGGTGGGGGCTGTGCAGGTACAGGTGCGTGCATTCATCGAACAGGGGCTGCGGCGCGAGGAGACGCTGCTGGACTTCATCGAGGCACGAGAAAAAGAACCGGCGCCGATGAGCACCGGGCGGGTGTGGCACGCGCTTACGACCCATCGATGGATCCACATAGTTGAGCCATCGATGAAGAACATCACGTCCGTCATGCTCAGCAATGCCCGTGCGCACAACGGTCTCATGAGCTCACGTATCGGCGAGGTCGGCTGGTCCAGGCGCGACATGTTCACAGTGACGAAGTCCTTCGCGCAGGCCGCGACAGCGGCGGCTGGCAAGGTACCGTCGGGCTTTCAGTTTGAGCCGGAGTCGGCTGTTTACCACGTCGTCGACATCACGCCGGATCACTCCACCATTGAAGGGCGCCTCGCATTCCTCGCAGCTCGGACGGGCGCCAGCAGCGAGTTCGTCTGCGGCGGATGTGGCTGTTGGCTCGGATACTGCCGTGCCGATACACCCCGGCCCCCGTCCGCGACTTGCCCCGGTTGCCATCGAACCCTCACGAGCTGAACGGTGGCGTCTCGCAACCGGTGAGTACCCGCCGGCGGCGAGAGTCCGCACCGTTGATCCCCGATGTGGGCGTTTTCCTTCCGCCCGGTCTTGGTGGGATCCTGCGCCGCATGAGGCTTATGCGTGGGGCGGGGGCTGTTGCGGCGGGATTCGTCGCGGTGGCGGTGTTGTCGGGGTGCGATGGGAATGGCAGTGATGATGCGAAGCCGGCGGCCTCGAGTCCGTAGGTGTCGGAGGTCGCACCAGCTCCGACACTGACGGTGGAGGAGCCGCCGACTTGGGAGGACGAGATCGACCAGGTGGCGACCGCGAAGGGTTGGATGCCAGGCGAATCAGCGTCCGACTATATGGCCAGCATCTGCAAGGCGCTACCGGAACGGAAGGAGGTGGATGACAATCCTGCCGAGTGGCTGATGATGCAGAAGCCGGACGAGGACCATGCGGCGGTGTTGAAGGCTGGGGTGCCGAAGCTGTGCCCGAAGTGGTCGAAGACGGTGGCAATGGCGCTGGCAGGCGAGGCGACCCGGTCGTACTCGGGTGGCACGTACAAGGTGAAGGCGGATCCGGGGACGGACGCGGACGAGATCGCTCCGGGCACGTACCGAGCGAAGGGCGAGCTGGCGGACTGCTACTGGGAGCGGACCACCAAAGCCGGGGCCATCATCGACAACAACTTCGCGACGTCGGCGCAGGAAATCACGGTGACGATCCGGGCGTCCGACGGGCAGTTCACGTCGCGGGACTGTGGCGTGTGGAAGCCCGTGAAGTAGCAGGGGCGAAGCCACACGTGTGCCCGCATGTCCTCGGACAGCGCCCCACGGGATTTGATCTCTAGCGTCATGGATCCGGGCCAACTGAACCGCCATGCCATAACCGACCCTCCGTCACCCGTATGCCACACTCAACACCCTTTCCAGAGGGGCGAAACCGGCTGTACGCCGCCCTGGCAGCCTAGGAGTAGCCCCAAGGCCGCTCCATACCGGCGACTTGGAGATCGGCCGCGTAAGCCACCTTTCTGTGGGTCGCTTTTCAGTGGATTTGCGAGCTTCGGCGATTTTGCGCTTATGACCTTCGAGGCGGAGGTGACGTTATGTCAGTGAGGCGCGCGGGGCACAGGATTCGGGGACTGAGGAACATCCGTGTCAGAAGCCTTGCCCACGCGGGCGAGGGCGCGGTGCGGCGCCATCATCGACATCAGACCGGACAGGTGTGGCGCGTGACCCTCTGGCCGCCAACACGTTGTCTGGAGTTCTCCTTCAGGCGCTGAGGTGCTGGGTGAGGAACAGGGCGGCGCGGTCGAGCGCGCGGTCGGCCTCGTCGAGTTGGCCGATGAAGGACTGGAACACGTGCGGTACTCCGGCCGTGACGTCCAGGATGACGTCGACCTCGGCGTCCCGGGCTCGTTCGGCTAGCCGCACCGAGTCGTCGAGCAGCAGTTCGTTCGTGCCGACCTGCAGCAGCAGCGGCGGGAAGCCGGTCAGGTCGGCCAGGATGGCCGGCGCGAGCAGTTCCTGGTTCGGGTCCTGTCCGGCGAGGTACAAGTCGCCGGTGTGGGCCATGCCCTCGCGCGTGAAGAAGGGGTCGATTCCGGCTTTGGCGTCCATGCTGGCGCCCGAACGGGTGTGGTCGAGGCTGGGTGAGAACGCGACGATGGCGCCGGGCATGGGCAGCCCGGCCTCCTTGGCGGCGAGCGTGGTCGTCACGGTCAGGCCACCACCGGCCGAGTCGCCGACGAAAGCCATGGATTCCGGGTTGATCCCATCGTCGAGCAGTACCCGGTACGCGGCGAGGCAGTCCTCGATTGCGGCGGGGAACGGGTGCTCCGGCGCGAGCCGATAATCGAGCGACAGCGCACGGAACCCGGTACGGGTGACCAGGCTGGCGGTCAGTCCCATCGCTGCCTGCGGTGATCCGAGGGAGAACGAGCCGCCGTGGAAGTACAGGATGGTGCCCGAACGTGTCTCGCCTTCCGTTTCGACCAGGACGACAGGCCGCTCGCCAAGCACGGTGTCGGACGTGCGTACCTTCGGGACCGGGAACAGCGCCATCAGCGCCGCGAAGTTGCTGCGCATCTGCTCGACGGGCAGTGGTTTGAAGCCCTGCGGGCCCCGCCGCACCATCGCGTCGACCGTCGCGCGTTGTGCCTTGCCCATAGCTGTACTCCTTCAGACGTATGCCTCCTCGCCTTTGCGCATGGCCTTGCTGTAGGAGGAGGCGAGCGGAAAGCGGAAGGCCGTCACGATGGTGTGCGGGACCTGGAGCAAGTCCAGGTCGCGGCTGATGTCGGCGGCGGTAGCTTTCCACTCGCCGCAGTCGACCTCCCGCCACATGGCCAGGCAGTCCTTGTTCAGGCTTCCCGGACGCGTTGATCGTGCTGACAATCCGCCGCTGCGCGGCCCGTACCTCCTGGCGACCGCAACCGTCATCGCTCTCTCCCCGCTCTCGCCGACACCCTGTTCAACCGTGTCGTCTGTGCTGGTCAACGAACCGAGTCCGGGGAAGGCCCGGTACGACTTTCCCCGGCCGGCCGCGGTCGCTCGTCGTCGGGAGCCGATGATCCGGAGGATGTCCTCCCAGTGCCGCTCGATGCGGGCGAGGTCGATCCGGCCGCGGGCAGCGTCCTGGAAGGCGCTCAGGTACCGGCAGGTCGAGGTCCAGCGATCCTGTGTTGCTCTCCACCTGGATGCCACCCAGCCGTTGGCCGATGCCGCGCTGGAGGTGGCCAAGAGGTGTGTACTCCTCAGCAAGACAAGCGGCAAAGCCATCGCAGCCCTCAAGGGTCACGAATTGGACGGAGGCCCTCTCACGCCACCGTCGCCTGGCCACATCGAGGTTCTGACGGAAGATGGGCTAGACCCAGAGGCACCTGGCCTCGACTTGCTCCAGTCGAAAGCTCGGGACGCCTACAACGTCTTCCTGCGCGCGGCCGCCGATGCCATAGGGGACGCCGGGCTCCTGGACTCCCCATGAACGGCGGGACTGCCGGTCCAAGTCCGAGATCGTTCTAGTCATCGTCGGGCTCGACAGTGTCCGGGTCTCGCAGTGGCAGCAGTCCGCCGCAAGCCGGCATGGGTGCGATAGAGCTCTGGCGGCCCAGAACTGACCCGTCTCGCTGAAGGTGATCCACGTCGGGGCTGTGACCAGCGGTGGTTCAGATTGAGCGAGACGGACGCGCGGCTGGCGTCCCGCTCAATCTGAGTCCTGAGCGCCAGGATTTGCCTCGCGTTCGGCGGCGAACTCGTCGAGAAGCTGGAACAGGACCTTGATCGCGTGCTTTTCGTCCTCGGGCGGCAGGTCGGCGATGTTGTTCCAGCCCTCTGGGAGCGCGACATGCAGGACCTGTCCTGGCCAGGCATGGTTGCAGCTGCGGCCGCGGCGGGCGACGAGCCACTCGTGCCAGCCTGTAAGCCCCTGTCCGCCGTGGCGCATCGCGTGCTGGTCGTAGCCGGTGAGGAAGGCGGTCAGCTGATGGAACGACGAGGCAGTGCCGACAAACATGCCGGGACGCTGGCCGACGCAGGCGAAGTACTCGCGCTCGCTCATTTCCCTGATCGGTCTCATCGGTCTCCTTCGCAGGCCTGGCGCGGATCCGGCTATGCACCGTGCGGATGCCGACGGTCGTTCCAGAGTTGTCTGAGGGCTTCGAGTTCGGTGCGGGGGAAGTGCTCGCCCCATTTGCCGCTGTAGCCACTCTCGCCGTAGGTGCGCGCGACATCGTCGAAGCATCGGATCGCGGCGCGGGCCAGCTCGTCGATGGCGTATTGGCTTGACCAAATTTCGGCGCCATTGTTGTCGTGGTCCCTTCCGTCTCGGAGCTCCAGGATCCGGACCCAGACGCACTCGTCTTCCCGATGAAAGATCCAGCGAGAGGCGGTCGGTTCGGCCTCGAACTGCGCTCGGGTTTCCGTCTCGCCGGCGATCAGCCGGGCCAGCGAGGTAAGGAATTCTTCCGGCGCGCTTGTGATGTAGGAGGCGGTGAGCACGATGACCGCCTGGCGGTCTGTGACCGTGCAGTCAGCCCAGCCGTGTCCGTCGAGACGCCAGGTAAAGCGCAGGCCGGTCGTCACGACGGATTCCCGTCCAGCCGGATTCCGAGAGCGCGGTTGTCCGGGCAGCGGAGAGCCACGCCGCTGTCTTCGGTGCCGTCCAGGTAGGTCATGCGGGTCAAGTTAGGTCAAGGCCAAGACTGCCGTCACCACGATTCCCGGGTGCTGCCGCTCGGGGAGCCTTTGGGCGGGGCGGTGATGTAGACAACGCCCCCGGTACGACGGGAAACGTCCGCACCTGCCCGGCAGCCTCGAAACGCGCGGACCACATCGCCTCAAACGGCCCGCTGTGCAGGTCACCACGACCGTCGGCATACTCCAGCCAGAAGCTCTCACTCCACCAGCCACCCCCACACGGCGCTGACCGCGTACAACGACCATAGGCAGCCGGGCACGGCAGTGGCTCACAAAGAGCGAGACGGATCGGTAGATGGCCCAGGTCGACCGGGGCGCAAGACCAGATGACTCAGATGGACCGAGACTGGCTCACCTTCAGGGAGACGGGTCAAGAACGCTGGTCAAGCATCCACAACACGCCTGCTGAGCGGGGGTCACACACCTCACGCCCTGAAGTTAGTAAGCTGACCCCATGGTTACCCCAAGTCCCAGTGGAGACAGAGAGAAGGTCGTCTCCAAGCTGCCGTCCTGGCTACGCCAGGACCTCAAGGTTCGCGCCGCCGAACTCAGTATCGACATCCAAGACGCTGTGTCAGCCGGCATCTCAGCCTGGCGAGCAGTGCCGGACGGCCACTCCCCCGTCGAGACGTCAGGATCCGCGTCATTCTCGACCTGGCTCCCCCCAGGGCAATGGGATGAGCTGAAGGACACATGCACTGAGCGAGGGATTCCCTTCGTTCAAGGGCTCGCCCAGTCCGTGCAGACGTGGATGAGCTCCCACCCCTCCCCCAGGCATCGTCCTGTGACTGGCATCTGCCAGCGCAAGGTCGTCATAAACCAGAAGGGCGGGGTCGGGAAGACGGCCATCGCGGCTGGTGTAGCCCAGGCCTTGGCCGAGGACGGCATGCGTGTGCTGCTCGTCGACTACGACCCTCAAGGGCACCTGAGCGATCAGCTTGGTGTGGAGCAGCTTCCGCCCGGGACGGACAGCTTGGTGCTGCACATGTGCGGCGAAGCCAAGGGGGATCTGCGGGACTTGATCGTCACGCTCGAATCGCCGCGCTTCGAGAAGCGACTGCACGTCCTACCTGCGTGCCCCGACGGGTTCCTCCTCGACGCCAAGATCGCGGTGTCGCGCATGCGTAACAAGGAAGCTGCCCTGGAGCGTGCCCTGAAGCCTTTGGAGAAGGACTTCGACGCCATGGTGATCGACTGCCCGCCGAGCCTGGGCATGGCGACCGACGCAGCCATCTACTTCGGCCGTCGCCGGCAAGGCGAAGGCGAAGGGCTTTCAGGCATGGTCATTCCGGTCCTCGCGGAGGACTCATCGGCCACGGCCTACACGATGCTTGCCGAGCAGATCGAGTCGCTGCGCGACGACCTCCGCCTCGAGATTGAGTACCTCGGACTGGTCGTCAATCTCTACGACAGCCGCCGCGGCTACGTAGCGACGTCCTCCCTGAAGGAGTGGCGCAACCTCGGGGACCCCAGAGTCCTCGCCGTCGTCGGAGACCTCAAGGAACAGCGCGAAGCTGTGCGGAAGCGCATGCCGCTGCTGGCGTACGCCCCGCACAGTGATCAGTCGGAGATCATGCGGCAGATTGCGAGGGAGATCTCATGAGCTCCAAGGAAGACCAGCTCGGCGCCTCGTCCTCCTTCGCTCGAGCCGGCACGGCCCGCAGCGTCCGTCGCCAGCTGACGGATGCAGCCTTCGGACTGAGCGACCCCAACGAGCTAGCTCTCAGCGAGATCAGTGCCAATCCTGATAACCCACGGGAGAGCCTCGGCGATGTCTCCGGGATGGCCGCGAGTCTGAGCGAGATCGGTCAGATCCAGGCAATCACCGTGGCGTCAGTCGATGCCTACCTCCGGGACCGGCCGGAGCGCGCATCTGAACTGGAGCCTGGCGCCCAGTACGTCGTAGTGGACGGCCATCGCCGTCTCGCTGGCGCCCGCACGGCCGGCCTCGCGACGATAAAGGTCACCGTCGACGACGCGCGCGTCACCACAGACGAGTCGCTGCTCGAGGCCGCGTTCGTCGCCAACGCCCAGCGGGAAAACCTGTCCGATCTGGAAGAAGCGCAGGCACTCAAGACCCTGGTTGCGTTCTACGGATCGCAGCACAAGGCCGCACGACGACTCGGAGTGACTCAGCCCTACATCTCGCAGCGCCTGTCGCTGCTGGAGCTGGTACCCGAACTTCAGGCGGACCTGGAGGCTGGGCGCCGAAAGGTCGAGCACGTACGAGGGCTCGCCAAGCACTCCCCGGAAGAGCAGCGCACTCTGGCAGACGCCCGGGCGCAGCAGGCCCAACAGAAGAAGCAGAAGCGTAAGACGCCCGTCACGCAGCCACCCACTGATAACGGCGTTATCACCAAGGACGTGCCAGCGGGGGAGCCTGACGAGGAGTCGGCAGCTGATAACGGCGTTATCAGTGAGGGACGCCCGCAGCCCAGCAGCAGTCAGCTCACTGATAACGGCGTAATCAGTCCGGTCGCGGAAGAGCCTTCGGTAAGCCTCCACGTTCCGTGGCACAACCCGCAGGCCCTCGATCGGCTGGCCCGTGAGCACATGACCGCTGAGGACCGCCATACCCTCGCAAAGCTCCTCGCTCAGGAGTGATCGCGGATTTGAACGTCCCTGTTTTCCCGCACAGGCAAGGCAGGGACGTTCTTGATGCCAAGGTGGATCTCCAAGCAGAAGATCTACGGAACACGCTTCAGGGAGGGGATCGCGGGTGGCCGCGATGCAGCTGACACGCACGCACCGGGTACTCATCGGGGTCGTCGTCGCCGGCGCGGCAATCATCGCCGCGATCGGCTTCGCGGGCTCGTACGCCGCCGTGCGCGCGCTCGCAGAACAGAAGGGCTTCGGGAACTTCTCCCTGGTCTTCCCGATAGGCATCGACGCGGGCATCTGCGTACTGCTGGCGCTGGA
>NZ_JBITCU010000041.1:0-53377 GCF_044453545.1 Streptomyces sp. NPDC051664
AGGGGCAGATCTTCGTCAAGGGCGAGATCATCAAGACGGTTCCCGAGTCGAAGATCGTCGAGACGCTCATCGAGGAAGCCCTGAAGATCGCCGAGCAGATGGAGAAGGACGGCATCGCCTCCGGCGAGCCCGAGGTCTCCATCAGCTGAGGCCGGTCCCCACTCCATGACTGTGCCCCGCCCGGCGAACGAACCGCCCGGCGGGGCACAGTCGTGAGAGACCTCACGGTGGGCCGAAGATACCGGTGACAGCCATGGGGCGGCGTCTCCCAGCCTCTTTGGGTACAGTGCGGAAATCAGCAGACCGCATGGTGAGGCCCCCTCGTGTTGACGCAGACCACCACCCGGGTCCTCGAACCCAGCGACCTCGGCGCAGCGCTCGCCATCCTGGAGAGCGAGCCCGTCGCCAACGCTTTTGTGACGTCCCGGGTTCAGATCGCAGGACTCGACCCATGGCGCCTCGGCGGCGAAATGTGGGGCTGGTACGCCGACGGCCGACTGCGGTCGCTCTGCTACTCCGGCGCCAATCTCGTCCCCATCTGCGCCACGCCCGAGGCCATCAGGGCCTTCGCCGACCGGGCCCGCCGGGCTGGCCGCCGCTGCTCCTCCATCGTCGGTCCGGCCGAAGCGACCGCACAACTGTGGCGGCTTCTCGAACCCGGCTGGGGACCCGCCCGAGAGGTCAGGGCCAACCAGCCGCTCATGGTCACCGAGAGCCCCGCCGCCGATGTGACACCCGACCCTCTCGTACGCCGCATCCGCAAGGACGAGATAGACGTCCTGATGCCGGCCTGTGTCGCGATGTTCACCGAGGAGGTCGGCATCTCCCCGCTGGCCGGTGACGGCGGACTCCTCTACCAGGCACGCGTCGCCGAGCTCATCGGCGCCGGCCGCTCCTTCGCCCGTATCGAGGACGGCAAGGTCGTATTCAAGGCGGAGATCGGCGCGGCCACCCCGCAGGCCTGCCAGATCCAGGGTGTCTGGGTCGCCCCCGAACACCGTGGCCGCGGCTTGTCCGAGACCGGTATGGCGGCGGTCCTGCGCCACGCACTCGCCGACGTCGCACCGGTCGTCAGCCTGTACGTGAACGACTACAACACCGCGGCCCGCAAGGCATACGCCCGGGTCGGCTTCCGTGAGGTCGGCGCGTTCATGAGTGTGCTCTTCTGACCTCGCCGGAGGGAGCCGCTGCGGGCGGGCCCCGCGCACCGTCCAGGCCGGTCCGAAGATCCTCCGGCCGTCCCGGGCACGTATCCCGCAGCCCGGCGCGGACAGTAGGGTTCGGCGCATGGCAGCAGTTTCCGGGGGCGGTGCCCACACTCCGAGTGTCCTGGTCGGGCCGATCGATCTCGCCGCATGCGTGGACGAGGCGCTTGCCGTGCAGGCCGTCGCCTTCGGCCTCGGGCGGAACGAGGTCGACGTACGCCGGCACATCGTCCTCAGACACCTGGAGCACCCGTGTGCCCGCGCCCTCGGAGCCACCACCGCGGCCGGCCGGCTCATCGGGTTCGTGTACGGCATGCCGAACGAGCGCGGCCACTGGTGGTCCACCGTCGTCGAGCCCTATCTGCGCGCCACCGGCTCCGAGGACTGGCTCGACGACTCGTTCGTGATCACCGAACTGCATGTCCACCCGGAGTTCCAGAACCAGGGCATCGGCCGCTCGCTGATCACCACCATCACGGACGCGGTCGACCAGCCCCGTTCCATCCTCTCCGCCATCGACACGGAGAGCCCGGCACGTGGTCTGTATCGCACGCTCGGCTACCAGGACCTGGCCCGGCAGGTGCTGTTTCCCAGCGCTCCCAAGCCGTACGCGGTGATGGGAGCGCCTCTTCCGCTGCGCCGCCGGGCCTAGGACGGCGCCAATCGATTTCCGCCCGCCCGTACCACCCGGCTAACCTCCTGCACATCACCCTTCCGAGCAGGAGTTCATCATGGCCCAGGTCCAGCGCATGTCCCGATTGATGATCAAGACACTGCGCGACGACCCGGCGGACGCCGAGACGCTCAACCACAAGCTGCTCGTCCGGGCCGGTTACGTACGCCGCACCGCCGCCGGAATCTGGACCTGGCTGCCCCTGGGCAAGAAGGTCCTGGAGAACATCACGCGCGTCGTGCGCGAGGAGATGGACGCCATCGGCGGCCAGGAGGTCCTGCTGCCGGCGCTGCTCCCCAAGGAGTCGTACGACGCGAGCGGCCGGTACGAAGAGTACGGCGACCTGCTCTTCAGGCTCAAGGACCGCAAGGGCGCCGAGTACCTCCTCGGCCCCACCCACGAAGAGATCTTCACCCAGGTCGTCAAGGATCAGATCACGTCCTACAAGGACCTGCCCGTGATCCTGTACCAGATCCAGACCAAGTACCGCGACGAGGCCCGGCCCCGCGCCGGTGTGCTGCGCGGCCGCGAGTTCCAGATGAAGGACTCGTACTCCTTCGACACCACCGACGAGGGCCTCATCGAGGCCTACCAGCTGCACCGTGCCGCCTACATCCGCATCTTCGAGCGGCTCGGCCTCGACCACCGCATCGTCTCCGCGGTCTCCGGCGCGATGGGCGGCTCGGCGTCCGAGGAGTTCCTGGCGCCCGCCCCGGCCGGCGAGGACACCTTCGTCGACTGCCCCGCCTGCGACTACGCGGCCAACACGGAGGCTGTGACCTTCAAGGCCACCCCCGTGGACGGCTCGGCGCACGGCCCCGTCGAGGAGCTGGACACCCCGGACACCCCGACCATCGAGACGCTCGCCGCCCACCTCGGGATCCCGGCCTCCGCGACGCTGAAGAACCTTCTGGTCAAGGTCGACGGAGAGATCGTCGCCGTGGGCGTCCCCGGCGACCGCGAGGTCGACCTCGGCAAGCTCGGCGAGCACCTGGCCCCGGCCGTCGTCGAACTGGTCACCGGTGAGGACTTCGTGGGCCGTCCCGACCTGGTACGCGGCTACGTCGGCCCGCAGGGTCTGGAGAAGGTCCGCTACATCGCCGACCCGCGCATCGCCCCCGGCACCGCCTGGGTCACCGGCGCCAACAAGCCCGACACCCATGCCAAGAACGTCGTCTGCGGCCGCGACTTCGAGGTCGACGACTACCTCGACGTCGTTGTCGTCGAGGCGGGCGACCCGTGCCCCAAGTGCGGCGCCGGCCTCAAGCTGGACCGTGCCATCGAGATCGGCCACATCTTCCAGCTGGGCCGCAAGTTCGCGGACGCCTTCCAGCTCGATGTGCTCGGCCAGAACGGCAAGCCCGTCCGCGTCACCATGGGCTCGTACGGCATCGGCGTCTCCCGCGCCGTCGCCGCACTCGCCGAGCAGACCGCCGACGAGCAGGGCCTGTGCTGGCCGCGCGAGATCGCCCCGGCCGACGTCCACCTCGTCGCCGCGGGCAAGGCGCTCCAGACCGAGCTGGCCCTCGAGGTCGCCGAGAAGCTCGGCGCCGCGGGTGTCCGGGTCCTGGTCGACGACCGTGCCGGTGTCTCGCCCGGTGTGAAGTTCACCGACGCCGAGCTGATCGGTGTGCCGAAGATCCTGGTCGCGGGCCGCCGCTCGGCCGAAGGCGTCCTCGAGCTCAAGGACCGCCGTACGGGCGAGCGCGAGGAGCTCACGGTCGACGAGGCGATCGCCCGTCTCGCCGCGCAGGGCTGACGCCCGCTCAGACCGACGAGGGCCCCCGCGCTGTCCGACAGCGCGGGGGCCCTCGCCCGTTTGTGACAGGGCGGCTCCGTCGTGACGGCTACAGCCAGCCGGCGAACTCCAGGGTCAGCTCGCCTTCCCGGCGACGGCCGACCGCCAGCGCGCGGGTGCCCGACTCCACCGCACGGAACAGCGTCCAGCCATGGAGCCGTTCCCGGTCCACGTCCAGCGAATCCGCGAGCTTGTTGACCCGGCGACGGGCGGTCGCCGCGCCGCCGGGGGACGCGATCAGGTCCTCCACCCGGTCACGTACCAGTCGCGCCAGGTCGTAGGCGCGCTCGCCGACCAGCGGCTCCGGCCCGACCGTCAGCCAGGGCGCCCGTTCGCCCGCCAGTACCTTGCTCTGGCGGAAGTTGCCGTGCAGCAGCAGGACTTCGGGGGAGTGGGCGACCAGCTCCTCGCGAGCCGCGAGGGCCGCGGAGACCAGCGGTTCCAGCATCGGGTCGGCCTTCGCGGCAGCCCGCATCGGTTCGGTCCGGCGGCCCGTCCGCTCCTCGACGGTCTCGAAGGAGTGTCCGGCAGGCGGCTCGACCCACAGCCGCCGCACCGTCCCCGCTGCCTCCAGCAGCGCCTTCGCCTCCGGCAGCGAACGCAGCGAGACCTCGGGATGCAGCCGCTCCAGCAGCAGCGCGCCGCCCTCGGAGCCGATGAGCTGCACCGCACCCCAGCCGTTCCAGTGCGCCAGTGCCGCCCTTTCCAGCTCGGGCGCGGCCCCGGACGGAGCGATCTTCAGCGCCGCCGGGGTGCCGTCGGAGCGCCGCACCAGCAGAACCAGGCTGCTGCGCCCACCGGGCGCGGCCACCCGCTCTACGGTCAGCTCCGGCCCGTTCGCGGACAACGCCTCGGCGGTCAGTGCGGAAAGCCGTGCGAGCCAGTCGGCGGCGGCCGGATCCCCGTACACCTCGCCGAGCGCTCGCACCAGACGCTGCGGCGGTTCGAAACCCATACGTGCTGTGTTCCCTTTCAGAGCCTTCTTCAGTGCGTCGGACCTGCCCCGGCCTTCGCAGTGGTCCCTGCCGTCGCAGCGGTCCCGGCCGGCCGGCCCGTGCCGGTGGTTCCGTCGGCGGACCGCTCGGCAAGCCCGGGAAAGGCTACGCCGCTGCCCCGCCAGCGGACCGCACGCACCGCGGCCTCCCGCAGTGCATCCGCGGCCTGTCGTCTGAGCGGCCCTCCGGCAGCCCGTACGAGATCGGAGTAGACGCCCGCGATCCGGTCCTCCAGCAGTGCGGCGAGTTTCACCGCCGCCGCCGAGTCCGGCACCGCGAACGGCAGAGCGTACGCGGAATCCGCAGCGACCGGTTCACCGCCCAGGTCCTGCACGGTCCGCACCAGCTCGTCGCGCCGGGCCCGGTGCGCGTGGTACGCCGCCGTGGCCTCCGCCCGGCGGCCGTCGGCGACCCGGCCGCCGACCACCCCGTACCCGTACACCGCCGCATGTTCGGCGGCCAGCGATGCCTGCGCAGCCTGCAGCGTCTGCGCGCTCATGACGAGGTCTCCTTGGCCAGCTCGGTCAGCAGGTAGGCATGGGCGGCGCCCGCCGCGGCGATCGACGCCAGCAGCCGGGCCAGCTCCGGAGGGGCCTTCAGCAGCGTCGCCGTATGCGCGTCGGCGGTACGGCGCTCTGCCGCGGCCAGTTCTTTGACGGCGGCCTTCGCGTCGGTGGCGGGCGGGCGCGAGAGGGCGAGCGCCCCGCCCTCGCCCTGCGACAGCGCCGTCGTGTGTGCCCGTACGGCGTCCCGCAGCGGTGTGAGTCCAGCCTCGGTCCTCGGATGCGCCTTGACAACCTGGTCGTACTGGACGAGCAGCTCCCGGCTCGTGGTGGCGGCCGTCAGCCGCAAGGTGTTCTCCACCTGGGCCGCAGCGGCCCGCGCGTCGGCGATCGTGGTGTCCTTCCGGCCGCCGCCGTCATCGTCCCCGCAGCCGGCCAGCGTCGCCCCCAGGGCGATCGCCCCCGTCGCGGTGAGCGCACCCCTGCGCGTCGTCCCCGTGCGCCGCACCTGTTCTCCTTCGGGTGTCGATCTGTCCTGACAGGATCTGTCCTGAAGTGATCACCGCAGGCGAGCGTACCCGCGGCTGAGCGGTCGGCGGACGGCAACACCCCTCGGGACCGGATACCCTTTGACCTGACACGCGACGAACCACACAACAGCACACGCGGCCGAGGAGTCACCCGGATGAGCACCACCCAGAGCGAGAGGCTGCGCGGGCTGCTCGAACCGCTCGTCAGCGCCAAGGAGCTGGATCTCGAGGAGATCGAGGTGTCCCGGGCCGGCCGCCGTCGTGTGCTGCGCATCATCGTGGATTCGGACGAGGGCGTGGAGCTCGACGCCTGCGCCGAGCTGAGCCGCGCGATCTCCGAGAAGCTCGACGAGACCGACGCGATGGGCGAGGACGAGTACGTCCTCGAAGTGAGCTCTCCCGGTGCCGACCGTCCGCTGACGGAGCACCGCCACTACGTACGTGCCACCGGCCGCCTGGTCAAGCTGCAGCTGACCACCGGGGGAGCCGCCGACGAACTGGTGGCCCGCATCATCGCGGTCGACGACGACGGGCTGGACCTCGAAGTGCCGGGCGTCAAGGGCCGCAGGCCCACGTCCCGCCGGGTCGCCTTCGACGAGATCGCCAAGGCGCGCGTGGAGATCGAATTCAACCGCAAGGACAAGAAGGAAGAGGAGGCGTAGCCGTGGACATCGATGTGAAGCTCTTGAGGGGCTTGGCGCAGGACAAGGAGATCCCCTTCGACGTGCTCGTCGAGGCGATCGAGTCGGCCCTCCTCATCGCCTACCACCGCACCGACGGGAGCTACCGCCGCGCGCGCGTGGAGCTCAACGAGCGCGGCCATGTGACGGTGTGGGCGAAGGAGGACCCGGCCGACCTCGAAGAGGGCCAGGAGCCCAAGGAGTTCGACGACACCCCGTCCGGCTTCGGCCGGATCGCCGCGACGACCGCCAAGCAGGTCATCCTGCAGCGGCTGCGTGACGCCGAGGACGACAGGACGTTCGGCGAGTACGCGGGCCACGAGGGCGATGTCGTCACCGGCGTCGTCCAGCAGGGCAAGGACCCGAAGAACGTCCTGGTCGACATCGGCAAGCTGGAAGCGATCCTGCCGGTGCAGGAGCAGGTGCCGGGCGAGGAGTACACGCACGGTCTGCGGCTTCGTTCGTATGTCGTACGGGTCGCCAAGGGTGTGCGCGGTCCGTCCGTGACCCTGTCCCGGACCCACCCCAGCCTGGTCAAGAAGCTCTTCGCGCTGGAGGTCCCGGAGATCGCCGACGGTTCCGTGGAGATCTGCGCGATCGCCCGTGAGGCGGGCCACCGCACCAAGATCGCGGTCCGCTCGACCCGCTCGGGCCTGAACGCCAAGGGCGCCTGCATCGGCCCGATGGGCGGTCGTGTCCGCAACGTCATGGCCGAACTCCACGGCGAGAAGATCGACATCGTGGACTGGTCGGACGACCCGGCCGAGATGGTCGCCAACGCGCTGTCGCCCGCCCGGGTGAGCAAGGTCGAGGTCGTGGACCTCGGAGCGCGGTCCGCCCGGGTCACCGTCCCCGACTACCAGCTGTCCCTGGCCATCGGCAAGGAGGGCCAGAACGCCCGCCTCGCCGCCCGCCTCACCGGCTGGCGCATCGACATCCGCCCGGACACCGAGACCGACGCCGAGCGGGACATCGCCGACCGGGAGCGGGCCGAGCGGGCCCGCGACCGGTCCGACCGGTACTGACGGGTACGGAATCGGCCGGCGCCGGTCCGAGGAGTGGACCGGCGCCCGTCCGGACGGCGGACCCGTCCGGTCCCGGAAATGGACTCGAAACGGTCAGGAGCGCGGGCCCGACATGGGCCCCGGGGATATAGATCCACGCTCCATGCCGCTGAGAACACGACAACATCCGTTCGATTTTTGCCCCAAAGGGGTGAGGTCGGTGCGGGGAGGTAGACTTAACCGTGTCTGGCCGGACGCACGCCCGCGCTTGCCCTGAGCGAACCTGTGTGGGATGCCGGGAGCGAGCGGCCAAGAGCGAGCTGCTGCGCATCGCGGTGGACGAGGATGCTTGCGTCCCCGATCCTCGCGGTACGCTGCCCGGCCGGGGTGCATATGTGCACCCCGTCACTGTCTGTCTGGACCTGGCGGTTCGCCGCCGGGCATTCCCCCGGGCCTTCAAGGCCAAGGGGCCGCTCGATTCCGCGGAAGTGCAGCGGTACGTCGAGCGGGTGACACCGTAAGAAACGAGAACGGCACGGGACCCCGTGCGGTCAGGTACCTCGCGAGTTGGAAGTAGGTCGAGATTGCGATGAGCACTCGATGAGTACGCGATGAGTACGCCCATGAAGTAGCGACGGTCCGGCGGTAACCCGGACCTAAAAGGAGCGAAGTGGCTAAGGTCCGGGTATACGAACTCGCCAAGGAGTTCGGCGTCGAGAGCAAGGTCGTCATGGCCAAGCTCCAAGAACTCGGTGAATTCGTCCGTTCGGCGTCCTCGACGATCGAGGCGCCGGTTGTACGCAAGTTGACTGACGCACTGCAGGGGCCCGGCGGCAACGCCGGCAAGTCCGCTGCGAAGCCTGGCGCGCCTCGCAAGGCCGCGCCCGTAAAGCCCGCAGCGCCCTCCCCGGCCGCTGCGGCACGTCCCGCTGCCCCGAAGCCCGGCGCCCCGGCCCCCAAGCCGGCCGCAGCCGAGGCCCCCGGCAGCACCCCTTCCGCTGCCGCGCCTTCCGCGCCGTCGGCGGGCCCGCGTCCGGGTCCCAAGCCCGCGCCGAAGCCCGCTCCGGTCACCCCGGTGCCCGCAGCAGAGTTCTCCGCTCCGGCCCCGGCCCAGCCGGCCGCGCCGCAGCAGGCCCCGCGTCCCGCGGGTGCCGCCCCCGGTCCTCGCCCCGCCCGTCCGGCTCCGGCCGGCGGTCAGCGTGACGGCGGCCGTGGCGGCGAGCGTGACGGTGGCCGTGGCGGCGACCGTCCGGCCCGTCCCGCAGGCCAGGGCGCCCCGCGCCCCGGCGGCTCCCGTCCGGCGGGTCCCCGTCCGGGCAACAACCCCTTCACCTCCGGTGGCTCGACGGGCATGGCCCGTCCGCAGGCACCCCGTCCCGGTGGCGCCCCGCGTCCCGGCGGCGGCCAGGAGCGTCCGGGCGCCTCGCGTCCGCAGGGCGGCCCCGGTGGCGCCCCGCGTCCGCAGGGTCAGGGCGGTGCCCGTCCGAGTCCGGGCGGCATGCCCCGTCCGCAGGCTCCGCGTCCGGGCGGTGCGCCCGGTGGTAACCGTCCGAACCCCGGCATGATGCCGCAGCGTCCCGCTGCCGGCCCGCGTCCCGGTGGTGGCCCCGGCGGTGGCCGTGGTCCCGGTGGCGGCGCAGGCCGTCCCGGTGGCGGTGGCGGTGCAGGTCGTCCCGGTGGCGGCGGCTTCGCCGGCCGTCCGGCCGGTCCCGGTGGCGGTGGCGGCGGTTTCGCCGGTCGTCCCGGTGGCGGCGGTGGCGGTGGCGGTGCAGGCCGTCCCGGTGGTGGCGGCGGCGGCTTCGGCGGTCGTCCCGGCTTCGGTGGACGTCCCGGCGGCCCCGGTGCCCGTGGTGGCACACAGGGTGCGTTCGGCCGTCCCGGCGGTCCCGCGCGTCGTGGTCGCAAGTCGAAGCGGCAGAGGCGCCAGGAGTACGAGGCCATGCAGGCCCCGTCGGTGGGCGGCGTCATGCTGCCTCGCGGCAACGGACAGGCTGTCCGGCTGTCGCGCGGTGCCTCCCTCACCGACTTCGCGGAGAAGATCAACGCCAACCCGGCGTCGCTCGTCGGCGTGATGATGAACCTCGGCGAGATGGTCACTGCCACGCAGTCCGTCTCCGACGAGACGCTGAAGATGCTCGCGGAGGAGATGAACTTCGTCCTCGAGATCGTCAGCCCCGAGGAGGAGGACCGCGAGCTGCTCGAGTCCTTCGACATCGAGTTCGGCGAGGACGAGGGCGGCGAAGAGGCTCTGGTCTCGCGTCCGCCGGTCGTGACCGTCATGGGTCACGTCGACCACGGTAAGACCCGACTGCTGGACGCGATCCGCAAGACGAACGTCGTTGCGGGCGAGGCCGGCGGCATCACGCAGCACATCGGTGCGTACCAGGTCTCCTCCGAGGTCAACGGTGAGGACCGCAGGATCACCTTCATCGACACCCCGGGTCACGAGGCGTTCACCGCCATGCGTGCCCGTGGTGCGAAGTCCACCGACATCGCGATCCTCGTGGTGGCGGCGAACGACGGTGTGATGCCCCAGACGATCGAGGCGCTGAACCACGCCAAGGCGGCCGACGTGCCGATCGTGGTCGCGGTCAACAAGATCGACGTCGAGGGTGCCGACCCGACCAAGGTGCGCGGTCAGCTCACCGAGTTCGGTCTGGTGGCCGAGGAGTACGGCGGCGACACGATGTTCGTCGACATCTCCGCCAAGCAGGGCCTCAACATCGAGGCTCTTCTGGAGGCCGTCGTCCTCACCGCCGACGCCTCGCTCGACCTGCGGGCCAACCCGGAGCAGGACGCGCAGGGTATTGCGATCGAGTCCCACCTCGACCGCGGCCGCGGTGCCGTTGCGACCGTCCTGGTCCAGCGAGGCACCCTGCGGGTCGGCGACACGATGGTGGTCGGCGACGCGTACGGCCGAGTCCGCGCGATGCTCGACGACAAGGGTGAGAACGTCGAGGAAGCGGGTCCGTCGACCCCCGTCCTCGTCCTCGGTCTCACCAACGTCCCGGGCGCCGGCGACAACTTCCTGGTGGTCGACGAGGACCGTACGGCCCGTCAGATCGCCGAGAAGCGCGCCGCCCGTGAGCGCAACGCCAACTTCGCCCGCAAGGGTGTCCGGTTCTCCCTGGAGAACCTGGACGAGGCGCTCAAGGCCGGTCTGGTCCAGGAACTCAACCTCATCATCAAGGGCGACGCGTCCGGTTCGGTGGAGGCTCTCGAGTCCTCGCTGCTCCAGCTCGACGTCGGTGAAGAGGTCGACATCCGGGTCCTGCACCGCGGTGTGGGTGCGGTCACCGAGTCGGACATCGACCTGGCGACCGGCTCCGACGCCATCGTGATCGGCTTCAACGTGCGCGCCGCAGGGCGTGCCGCGCAGATGGCCGAGCGCGAAGGCGTGGACGTCCGGTACTACTCGGTCATCTACCAGGCGATCGAAGAGATCGAAGCGGCCCTCAAGGGCATGCTCAAGCCGGAGTACGAAGAGGTCGAGCTCGGTACGGCGGAGATCCGCGAGATCTTCCGCTCGTCCAAGCTGGGCAACATCGCCGGTGTGCTGGTCCGCTCCGGCGAGGTCAAGCGCAACACCAAGGCGCGCCTGCTGCGCGATGGCAAGGTCATCGCGGAGAACCTCAACATCTCCGGTCTGCGCCGCTTCAAGGACGACGTCACCGAGATCCGCGAAGGCTACGAGGGCGGTATCAACCTCGGAAACTTCAACGACATCAAGATCGACGACGTCATTGCCACGTACGAGATGCGCGAGAAGCCGCGAGGCTGACCCGTACCTCAACAGTCGGGGCCGGTCGACGGGTCGTATTCCCGTCGATCGGCCCCGGCCGTTCCGTGTACGGTTCTTGTGTCCCTGTCAAGCACTGGCAGGGCGCGAACCCGAACCGGCGGGACATCCGGACATACATGTATGTGGGGACACTGTCCTTCGATCTGCTCCTCGGCGACGTACGGTCGTTGAAGGAGAAACGCTCCATCGTCCGGCCGATCGTCGCCGAGCTGCAGCGCAAGTACGCGGTGAGCGCGGCGGAGACGGGCGGACAGGATCTCCATCGCAGGGCAGAGATCGGCCTTGCCGTGGTCTCCGGGGACACCGGACACCTCACAGACGTACTGGACCGGTGCGAGCGGCTGGTCGCCGCCCGGCCCGAGGTGGAGCTGCTGTCGGTTCGACGGCGGCTGCACAGCGACGAAGACTGAACAATGTCAGAACTGTTCGACGCGGCACCGTCCGACGCGCAGGCGCCGGACCCCGGAAGCGTCGGACCGTAAGCAACCCAGAAGGAAGAGTGACGGACCGGTGACCGACAACGCGCGGGCCCGCAAGCTGGCCGATCGCATCCAGGTCGTGGTCGCGGAGACCCTGGACCGGCGTATCAAGGATCCGCGGCTCGGATTCGTGACCATCACGGACGCCCGGGTCACCGGCGACCTGCGGGAGGCCACGGTCTTCTACACGGTCTACGGCGACGACGAGGAGCGGGCGGCCTCCGCCGCCGCGCTGGAGAGCGCCAAGGGCGTGCTCCGTTCCGAGGTAGGCAGGCAGACCGGGGTCCGGTTCACGCCGACCCTGGCCTTCGTCCCGGACGCCCTGCCGGACAACGCCCGCACCATCGAGGACCTCCTCGACAAGGCGCGGGCCAAGGACGCGGAGGTCCGCGAGGTGTCCACCGGTGCGAAGTACGCGGGCGACGCCGACCCGTACCGCAAGCCGGAGGACGAAGCGGACGAGTCCGACGAGAACGAGGACTCAGCCTCCGAATGACACAGCAGAACAGGACGCCGGACGGCCTTGTCATCGTCGACAAGCCGTCCGGCTTCACTTCGCACGACGTCGTCGCCAAGATGCGCGGCATCGCCCGCACCCGTCGCGTCGGGCATGCCGGCACGCTGGACCCGATGGCGACCGGCGTTCTCGTGCTCGGTGTCGAGAAGGCCACCAAGCTTCTCGGCCATCTCGCACTGACCGAGAAGGAATACCTCGGCACGATCCGGCTCGGCCAGGACACCGTCACGGACGACGCCGAGGGCGAGATCACCTCGTCCACCGATGCGTCGGGCGTCACGCGTGAGGGCATCGACGCCGGTGTCGCGGCGCTGACCGGGGCGATCATGCAGGTGCCGTCCAAGGTCAGCGCCATCAAGATCGACGGCAAGCGGTCGTACGCGCGGGTGCGCGGCGGCGAGGAGTTCGAGATCCCGGCCCGGCCGGTGACGATCTCGTCCTTCAACGTCTACGACGTCCGTGAGGCGGTCGCGGCGGACGGGACCCCGGTCGTCGACCTGGTCGTCTCCGTCGTCTGCTCCTCCGGTACGTACATCCGCGCCCTCGCCCGTGACCTCGGCGCCGGCCTGGGTGTCGGCGGGCATCTGACCGCACTGCGGCGCACCCGCGTCGGTCCGTACGGTATCGATACGGCGCGGACGCTGGATCAGCACCAGGAGGAGCTGACGGTGATGCCGGTCGCGGAGGCCGCCGCCGCCGCGTTCCCCCGCTGGGACGTGGACGAGAAGCGGGCCAAGCTGCTGCTGAACGGGGTGCGGCTGGACATGCCCTCGTACCCGCCGGGACCGGTCGCGGTCTTCGGGCCCGACGGAACCTTCCTGGTGCTGGTCGAGGAGCAGAAGGGCAAGGCCAAGAGCCTCGCCGTCTTCGGCTGAGGGCCGGCCGCCGGCGCCGGGATCGCCCCCGGACGCCGGATGCCCATCGTGGAGCGGGCAGCCCCCCGTACCCGCTCCACGATCCCCCTCGAGGTGTCTGTCCACCGGCACCCACGAATTCACCCCCACGAGCAGGCGCTCGGAGTGAACCAGGGGTGCACTTGGGGGCGCATTTGCTCCGAGTGGTTCTCGCGCTGATCATCGCCGACCTAACGTCGGACCATGGGAAGCGGGGACCGGTCGACGCTGGTACGTATCTGCGATCCGGCCGGCGGGCCGCGCGGGACGGGGTTCGTCGCGGACGACCGCGGCCCGGTCGCCACCAGACACGAAGCGGTCGACGGCCTGCTGCGACTCGTCCTGCACGGGACAGGTGACCGCAGCTGCCGCGTCGAGGCCGATGCGATCACCGCGCTCCCCGGCGCGCGGTGGACCGTGGAGACCCTGTCCACCGGGATGACGATGCCGATGCAGGGCCCGGGCCGGGGGCATGGCAGTCTTAGACCTGCATAAGAAGTAAACCCACGTACACAGGTTCGGGCGAGGAGCGGTCACAGTGCAGCGCTGGCGTGGCTTGGAGGACATCCCCCAGGACTGGGGACGCAGCGTCGTCACCATCGGCTCCTACGACGGGGTGCACCGCGGACACCAGCTGATCATCGGCAGGGCCGTGGACCGCGCGCGCGAGCTGGGCGTGCCCTCGGTCGTCGTGACCTTCGACCCGCACCCCAGCGAGGTCGTACGGCCCGGCAGCCATCCGCCGCTGCTGGCGCCGCACCACCGGCGCGCCGAGCTGATGACCGAGCTGGGAGTGGACGCGCTGCTGATCCTGCCGTTCACGACCGAGTTCTCGAAGCTGGCGCCGGCCGACTTCATCGTGAAGGTGCTGGTCGACAAGTTGCACGCGCAGCTCGTCATCGAGGGTCCCAACTTCCGTTTCGGCCACAAGGCCGCGGGGAACGTACAGCTTCTCACCGAGTTCGGTGCGACGTACGACTACAGCGTCGAGGTCATCGACCTGTATGTGAGCGGCGAGGCGGGCGGCGGCGAGCCGTTCTCGTCCACCCTCACCCGTCGGCTGGTCGCCGAGGGCGATGTGGAGGGCGCTGCCGAGATCCTGGGTCGTCCGCACCGTGTCGAGGGCATCGTGGTGCGCGGCGCACAGCGTGGCCGCGACATGGGCTTCCCGACGGCGAACGTGGAGACCCTGCCGCACACGGCGATCCCCGCCGACGGCGTGTACGCGGGCTGGCTGAACGCGGACGGCGAGACGATGCCCGCCGCGATCTCGGTCGGCACGAACCCGCAGTTCGACGGCACGGAGCGGACGGTGGAGGCGTACGCGATCGACCGTGTGGGTCTTGATCTGTACGGACTCCATGTCGCCGTCGACTTCCTCGCGTACGTCCGCGGGATGGCGAAGTTCGACTCGCTCGACGACCTGCTGGTGGCGATCGCCGCCGATGTGAAGCGGGCCGGCGAGCTGGTCGCGGCGTACGACCGCGGCTGATCCTTCTCGCACCTACGACTCCGGCCGGGACCGCTCTGCGCGGTCCCGGCCGGAGCCGTAGGTGCGTCGGGAGGCGGCTCAGGAGTTGAGCTCCTCCAGCGTCTTCCCCTTGGTCTCCACCGCGAACAGTGCGATCACTGCGCCCACCACGGCCATGCAGCCCAGCTGGGCGAAGACCATCGTCAGGCTGCCTCCCGAGCCGATGATGGCGCCGACCACGATCGGTCCGAGGATGACACCGAGCCTGTTCCACACCCCGCCGAACGACGCCCCGCGCGCACGGCTGCGGGTCGGGTACAGCTCCGGTGTGTAGAGGTACAGGCTGACATTGGTCGCGAAGACGAAGAGCGTCGCGACCGACGCCCAGACCGCGACCTGCCCGCCCGAGGTGGCACCGGAGACGGCCAGTGAGAGCAGGGCGACCGCCGAGCCGCCGAGCCCGATGGTGAGCGAGATCCGGCGGCCTACCCGGTCGATGATCAGGGCCACGAGGAGACAGCCGATCAGCCCGGTCACATTGCTCAGCAGCGAGTAGTTCAGCGCGGTGCGCAGATCGAGGCCGAACGTCTTGGTGTAGAGCGAGGGCAGCCAGGTCGCGATGCCGTGGTTGACGTAGTACGCGACGAACCACAGACCCGAGACGACCACCGTGCGCCGCAGATAGCGGCCGGTGAACAGGTCGCGCAGGCCGCCGCGGGCCGTCTCGACGGCTGTCGCGGGGCCGGGCTCCGGCAGCTGCGCGCCGATGGACTTCTCGACGTCCTGCTCGATCCGGGCGATGACCTGCTCGGCCTCCTCGACCCGGCCGCGGGAGAGCAGCCAGCGAGGCGACTCGGGGACCTGACGCCGCAGGACGACCACCAGCAGTACGGGCAGGGCGCCGATCAGGAACATCACACGCCAGCCGAAGCTGGGCACCACCCAACTGGCTACCAGGGTCGCCGAGGCCAGACCGGCCGGGAAGATGAGCTCGTACAGCAGCACGAACCGGCCGCGATGGTCGGCGCGCGCTATCTCGTTGATGTACGTGGCGGCGACGGGCACGACACCGCCGATGCCGAGCCCCTGGACGAACCGGAAGGCGGTGAACAGGGCGAAGCCGGGCGAGACGGCGACGGCGAGGCTGGCCAGCGCGGTCACGGCCACGCCGAGCGCGACGGTACGGACCCGGCCGATGCGGTCGCCGAGCCAGCCGGCGACGAGTGCGCCGAGCAGCATGCCGACCGAACCGCTGGTGACGATCAGCGTGCCCTGGCCGGTGCTCAGCTTCCACTGTTCGGTCAGGACGGGCAGTGCGGAGGCGGTCAGCAGCTGGTCGAACGCCTCGAAGAACGTGACGGCGCCGATGAGCGTACGGACCTTGATGTGCCAGCGAGAGCTCGGCAGGCGTTCGAGCCTGGCCGAGATGGAGCTCACGGTGGGGCCGGTGGCCACGATTGACATGGGGATCCTTCCGCGAACAGAGGAGTTGCGGCGACCCTAGAAAGAAGTGTCTTAGGGGTCAATAACTAAGTACTTAAATTTCATAACGAAGTGAACCCCGTCCGAACAGGCATTTTGATAGTGAGCGAGGTGCAAGCATGACTCACCGGCCCATGGCGGATGAGCCGTGGGCCGGTTGGAGCGGTGCGGGTCAGAGCAGCTGTGTGCGCTCCCGCGGCAGCGCCTGCAGCGCGTCGAAGACCCGCTCGGGGGAGAGCGGCAGGGTGGTCACCCGCGCACCCGTGGCGTCCTGCACCGCATTGGCGACGGCCGCCGCGACCGGGACCATCGCGCCCTCGCCGGCCCCCTTGGCGCCGAACGGGCCGGGCCCGTGCCCCTGCTCCTGGGTGATCGACACGAAACGCTCGGGGAGGTCCTCGGCCATCGGCACCCGGTAGTCCAGCGCCTCACCGTTGAGCAGCGCGCCGTCCTCGTACCGCATCTCCTCGAACATCGCCTGCGCCAGTCCCATCACGGCAGCGCCCTCGTCCTGACCGCGGCAGAGCAGCTTGTTGACGGCCCGGCCGACATCCCCGCTCGCCACCAGCTGCAGGACCGTCACCTTTCCGGTCTCCGGGTCGACCTCGACCTCCGCACCCGCCCAGCCGATCTCCCAGAAGAGGCAGGGGGACTCCAGCGGGGCGTCGGAGGAGAGCGGCGCCTTGAAGAAGCCCTCGCCGTGGAACTCGTACCCGGTACCGCCGAAGACCCTCGCCACCAGGCCCGGCAGCGGAACCGGTGCGTCTTCCCCGCGCCGAACCGTCCAGTCCTGCAGGGTCAGTTCGGCCGGATCGCAGCCGAGCTGCTCGGCCGCGAAAGCGAGCACCTTCGACCTGGCGTCCTGGGCCGCCCTGAGTACCGCGGTGCCCATCACCGTCATCCCGGACGAGGCGTTGGTGCCCTGGTCGTAGGGGGTGACATCGGTGTCGACCGGCGCGTAGCGCACCTGCTCCAGATCCGTGCCGAGCACCTCGGCTGCGACCTGGCAGAGCGAGGTGGAGGCGCCCTGGCCGATTTCGACCGTGCCGGAGCTGACATAGACCGAGCCGGTGGCCGTGATCTTCACCCGGGCCTGCGCGGGCTTGTTCACCCCGCCGCCGTCCTTGAAACCGATGGCCAGCCCCATCCCGCGATGGGGTTTGCGCTCGCGCCCCTGATAGCCGAGCGCGTCGGCGACCGCGTCCAGGCCTTCGGCGAGATCACTGTCGATCCCGCTCTCGCCCGGCACGAACGGCTCCCCGAGCTGCTTGAGGTTCTTCATGCGCAGCTCGTACGGATCCATCCCGAGCCGCTCGGCGATCATGTCGACCTGGCTCTCGGACGCCCAGGTGGCCTGCGTCGCCCCGAAGCCGCGGAACGGGCCCGCCGGTGTGGTCGTCGTCATCACGCACGACGAGGAGGAACGGATGTGCTGCCAGCGGTACGGTCCCGGCATCCGGTAGCAGGCCTTCTCCGCGACGAGCGGGCTGCCGTCGGAGTACGCTCCCGCGTCCAGCAGCACCTCGCTCTCGCGCGCGACGAACGTCCCGTCCGCCATGACGCCCGTCCTCACTTTCAGGACGGCGGCGTGCTGGCTGAGCGTGAGGAAACCTTCCTCCGTCGTCAGGCAGTAGCGCACCGGCCGCCCGGCCGCCCGCGACAGCAGGATGGCGATGGGCTCGGTCTTGCAGTTGTGCTTCGAGCCGAAGCCGCCGCCCACATACGGCACATGGACGTGGATCCGGCTCTCCGGGGTACGCAGCACCCGCGCCAGCTCCTTGCGCAGCGGGAACGGGTTCTGGGTGGAGGCCCAGATCTCGACCTCCTCGCCGCGCACATCCGCGACCGTGACGAACGGCTCCAGATGGAAGTGATTCATCCGGGAGAAGGTGAAGGAGTCCTCGAAGATGTGGTCGCAGTCGTCCCAGACGGAGTCCGGGCCGGTCTCGTACCGGAACTCGTAACAGACGTTGGGTCGCGGCCGGAGCTGACCGAAGGCCCCTGTTCCATACGGAGGGACGATGCCGGGCGGAGCCTGTTCGAAGAGCTCCGGGGCGTCGGGTGCGAGAGCGGCCTCGATGTCGGGGACGGCCGGCAGCGGCTCGTACGTCACCTCGATCAGCTCCAGCGCATGCAGCGCCACCGCCTCGGACTCGGCGGCGACGGCCGCCACCACATCGCCCGCGTACCGCACCCGGTCCAGGGCGACGATCGGCTGGTCCTTGATGAAGTAGCCGTAGGTGGGGTCGAGTCCGTCGAGCTCGTCACGGGTCAGCACGGCGTGCACGCCGTGCAGCGCGCGGGCCTTGACGCTGTCGACCGACACCAGGCGGGCGTGGGCGTGCGGGCTGCGGAGCACCTTGGCATGCAGCATGCCGGGGAGCCGGATGTCGGCGGTGTACTGCGCCGCGCCGGTGACCTTGAGGGTCGCGTCGGTGCGGCGGTCGCGCGTGCCGATACGGGATCTGCTCATCGGGCGTCCTCGGTGTCACGGGTCGGCTCGTCGTCACGGATCAGCTCGGCCGCCCTGCGTACCGAGTCGATGATCATCTGATAGCCGGTGCAGCGGCATACATTGGAGGAGATCCAGGAGCGGATCGTCTCGTCGTCCGGCTCCGGGTCCTCCCTCAGCAGGGCGGTGGTCAGCATGATCATGCCGGGGGTGCAGTAGCCGCACTGGAAGCCGCCGCACTCCGCGAAGGCGCGCTGCACCGGGCTCAGTTCCCCGCCCGTGGCCTGTCCCGCGACGGTCTCCACCGCGCGCCCGTCGACGCTGAACGCGAAGACGCTGCAGGACGCGGAGGGAGTCCCGTCGATCAGCGTGGTGCAGGCGCCGCAGACACCGCGCTCGCAGGACGCCTTGACACCGGTCATGCCGTAACGCTCGCGGAGCAGGTCGAGCAGGACAGTGTTGGGTGCGATCCGCTCGGTGCGCGGCCGGCCGTCGACGGCGAAGTCGATCGTGAGCCGGGTGCCCGTGTCGCTGGTCATGTCGCTGTTCATCGGGAGGCTCCCTCTCCGGTGGTGCGTCGTTCCAGCAGCCGTCCGAGGAGCACGGCGGCGACATGGCGCCGGTAGCGGGCGCTCCCGGCCGCGTCGCCGATCGCCTCGGGCAGCGCGGCCGCGATCTCGGTGGGGTCGGTGCCCAGCGGGGCGCCGACGGTGTACGGGCGGGTGTACTCGGAGCCCACGGTCATCGTGACCGTCCCCGCGCGGACCGCTGCGGCCACCGTCATCAGCGGGCGCATCGAGCGCTCGTATCCGAACCACACCTGACGTACGTCCGTGATCCTGATCGCGCGCAGCAGACCGCCCGGCGGCTCCGCGCGGCCCCACAGCGCGGCCGGCGGGACGGTGACCGTCCCGTCGAGTGTCAGGAAGTCCAGCTCAGCGTCGAGCGCGCCCAGCATCACCGACATCTCGTACCGGGTACGTCGCGCCATCAGATTCCCGCCGAGGGTGGCCCGTCGCCGGATCCGCTGGGTGGCGATGCTGCCCCAGCCCGCGGCCAGGCCCGGCAGGGCGGCCCGCACCCTGGCGTCGTGCGAGCCGGCGTGATGGTCGACCCCGGCGCCGATCTCCAGCGTCGAGCCGTCCCACTCGACCGCGCCGAGCTCGGGTATGCGCTCCAGTGATACGAGGGTCCGGCAGTCCAGACCCTCGCGGAACTGCGCGAAGAGGTCGCTGCAGCCCTGCGCATAGACCGCGCCGCGGGTCGCCCCCGCCGCCACGGCCTCGGCTGCCGTCGCGGGACGTTCCAGGTCGAAGTCGGGGATGGTGCGCTGGGTGGGCGCCACCATCCCGGTGGGGAGCAGGAGCATGCGGACCGTGCCTCCTGGAGCGGCGCAGCGGTCGATCGCCGATGTCACCACGGAGAGTTATCTAAGAACTGAAACAGCTAATGCTGAGATTTCTAGCACTTGGCGATAGCCACCACAAGGGTCCGGCTTCGGGCGCCGGTTGTATCGTGGGCGGTCACTACCGCACCGCACGCTCCATTCCCGGAAGGAGGCGCGGGGTCCCGGCGCCGGCGCCGTCCTCCCACCGCACATGACTCGTAGAGCTTCCAGCAGTCCCGACGCGGTCGACCTCATTCTGGAGCAGTGGAAGCGGGAGCTGCCCGGTCTCGACGCCTCTCCGATGGAGGTCCTGGGCCGGCTCCACCGCAGCTTCCTGCGCTACCAGGGGCTGCTGTCCGATCTCTTCGACTGCTTCGACCTGAACATGGCGGCCTTCGATGTGCTCGCGACTCTGCGCAGGTCAGGACCGCCCTACCGGCGGACCGCCGGTGAACTCGCCGACATATCCCTGGTCACCACGGGCGGCATCACACTGCGTCTGGACCGGCTGGAGAAGGCCGGTCTGGTGACCCGGGAGCGCGATCCCGGCGACCGCAGGGTCGTGTACGCGCGGCTCACCGACCGGGGGATCGAGATCGCCGATGTGGTCGCGGTCGCGCACTTCGCCAACGAGGAGCGGATGCTGGCAGAGCTGACGGGGGCCGAGCGACGTCAGCTGGGCCGGCTCCTCGGCAAGCTGGAACGCTCCCTGGAGACGGCGGAACGGACACCGCCCGACCCCGGGCCGGCCACCGGGGTGGCCGGGCGGCCGGCCCGGGTCGAAAAGCCGCCTGCAGTCAGTATCTGAGCACTCAGACACCGACCGGGACGGGGTCGCGTCCGGCCGGAGCGGTCGGCCGGACGCCCGTCCGACCGGAGGGCCACCGCCCTACGGCTGCGCGCCCACCACCGCGTGCGCCCAGTGGCAGGCCACCTGCGTCTCCCCGCCCCCCGCGAGCACCGGAAGATCCTTCGTACGGCACGCGTCCGCCACCCCTGCCCGCTCCGCCTCGCCCGAGGCGAGGATCTGACAGCGCGCGTGGAAGCGGCAGCCGGACGGCACCTTCGACGGATCCGGCGGTTCACCCGCGAGGATCACCGGATCGCCCTCGGCCTCCGGCAGCACCGACAGCAACGCCTGGGTGTAGGGATGCTGCGGGGCCGTCAGGATCTGCTCGACCTCGCCCGTCTCGACGATCCGGCCGAGATACATCACCGCGACCCGGTCGGCGATGTTCCACGCCAGACCGAGGTCGTGCGTGACCACCAGGGCCGACAGGCCCAGTTCGTCCCTCAGCCGCAGCAGCAGGGCCAGGATCTCGCCCCGCACCGATGCGTCCAACGAGGCCACCGGCTCGTCGGCCACGATGAGTTCCGGTTCCAGGACGAGGGCGCCCGCGATCACGACGCGCTGGCGCTGGCCGCCCGACAGCTCATGCGGGTAGCGCAGGAAGAAGCGCTCGGGGGGCCGCAGCCCGGCCCGCGACAGGGCCTCCGCGACGGCGGCCCGTTCGTCACCGGCATACCCGTGGATCCGCAGGCCCTCCGCCACCGCCTCGTACACCGTGTGCCGCGGGTTGAGCGAGCCGCTGGGGTCCTGGAGCACCAGCTGCACCCGCTTGCGGTACGCCTTCAGCGCGCGGCCCGCATAGTTGAGCGGCTTGCCGTCGAAGGTGACCGCCCCGGACGTAGGGGGCACCAGCCCCAGCAGGGAGCGGGCCAGCGTCGTCTTGCCGCACCCGGACTCGCCGACCAGCGCGACGATCTCGCCGGGCCGGATGTCCAGGTCGACGCCGTCCACCGCGCGCGCCGTGGCCGCACCGCGCCGGCCTGGGAAGGTGACCTTCAGTCCCTCCGCGCTGAGCAGAGGAGGGGTGGTGGTCATGATGTGCTCCTTGCTTCCTCGGCGCCCTGCCGGAGCGAGGCGTCGGCCGCCCCCGGCTCCACCAGCACACAGGCCGCCCGCCGCGCCGCGCCGGCGTCCCGCAGCTCCTGGTCCTGCGTGGTGCAGGAGTCCAGTGCCACCGGACAGCGCGGATGGAACGTGCAGCCGGCCGGCAGCGCCGACGGGTCCGGCGGGTCACCGGGCAGCCCTCGGGGAGCGAACCGGGAGGACCGGTCGCCGATCCGCGGGAAGGCGCCCGACAGGGCCTTGCTGTAGGGGTGTTGCGCGTTCTCGAAAACCGCGGCGGAGGGGCCCTCCTCCACGACCCGGCCCGCGTACATCACCGCGAGCCGGTCGCAGGTGTCCGAGAGCACCGCCAGGTCATGGCTGATCATGATCAGACCGAGGTCCTGCTGGGACACCAGCTGCTCGATCAGCCGCAGGATCTGGGCCTGGATCATCACATCGAGGGCCGTCGTCGGCTCGTCCGCGATGATCAGGTCCGGGTCACAGGCCAGCGCCATCGCGATCATCACGCGCTGCCGCTGACCGCCGGAGAGCTCGTGCGGATACGCGTTCGCGCGCGCGGCCGGCAGCCCCACGTGCTCCAGGAGTTCACCGGCTTTCTTCTTCGCGCCGGCCGGTGTCGCCTTCTTGTGCAGCAGGATCGGCTCGGCGATCTGGTCACCGATGCGGTGCACGGCGTTGAGCGAGTGCATCGCTCCTTGGAAGACGATCGAGGCACCCGCCCAGCGCACGGCCCTGACCTGGCCCCACTTCATGGCAAGGACGTCCTCGCCGTTCAGCAGGATCTCGCCGGTGACCTTCGTCCGGGCGGGCAGCAGCCGCAGCAGCGCGAGTGCGAGCGTCGACTTGCCGCACCCGGACTCACCGGCGATGCCGAGCTTCCGGCCTGCGTCGACGGTGAGGTTCACGCCCCGGACCGCTTGCGCTCCGCCGGCGTACGTCACCGAGAGGTCGCGTACCTCCAGCAAGGGGGTCTTCTGTGTGCTCGGTGTACTCAACGGGCCACCCCCAGCTTGGGATTGAGGACGGACTCGATGGCACGCCCGCACAGTGTGAACGACAGCGCCACCAGGGCGATGGCGATGCCGGGTGGTGCCAGGTACCACCAGTCGCCGGCGCTCACGGCGCCCGCCTCACGCGCGTCCTGAAGCATGCCGCCCCAGGAGGTGATGGTCGGGTCGCCGAGGCCGAGGAAGGCGAGCGTGGCCTCGGTGAGAATCGCGCTGGAGATCACGAGCGTGGTCTGCGCGAGAACCAGCGGCATCACGTTCGGCAGGACGTGACGGGCCATGATGTGCCCATGGCCGCCGCCCAGGGCGCGGGCACGCTCGATGTAGGGACGGGACTCGACGGCGAGCGTCTGGGCGCGGACCAGGCGGGCCGTGGTCGGCCAGGTCGTCACGCCGATGGCGAGGATGACCGTCCAGATGGAGCGGTCCATCACCGTGGCGAGCGCGATCGCGAGGACGAGGGTCGGCATCACCAGGAACCAGTCGGTGACGCGCATCAGAACCGTCGAGTACCAGCCGTGGAAATGGCCCGCGACGATCCCGACGACCGTACCGATCGCCACGCACAGGAACGCGGCGAGCAGCCCCACCGTGAGCGAGACGCGGGCGCCCCACACCAGCAGTGCCAGGACGCTGCGTCCGAACTGGTCCGTACCGAGCGGAAATTCTCCGCTGGGCGATTCGAGCGCGCCCCCCGGTGCATCGGTGACGCTCTGCGAGTCGGCGCCGGCCAGCGTGGGCGCGAACACCGCGATCAGCGCGATCAGGATGAGCCCGGCCAGCCCCCACAGGCCGCCCCGGTGTGTCCGGTACTCCCGCCAGAATCGGGCCAGTGACTGGCGCTTGCGGGCCCGGGCCAGGGCGCGCGGGGTCTTGGTCACGCCCGCTTCGTTCTGCACGGGCAACGGTTCGGTCGTCATCGGCCCACCCGGGGATCAAGCAGCGGATACAGCACGTCGGCGAGGGTGTTCGCCAGGATCACCGCGGTGGCGAAGACGAAGAACAGCCCTTGGACGAGGGGAAGGTCGGGCACGCTCAGCGCCTGGTAGAAGAGACCGCCGAGTCCCGGCCAGGAGAACACCGTCTCGACCAGGATCTGGCCCGCCACCACATGCCCCAGGTTCACGAACATCAGTGTGAACGTCGGCAACATCGCGTTCGGGACGGCGTGCTTGCGCCGTACGACATCGTCACGGAGCCCCTTTGCGCGGGCTGTCGTCAGATAGTCGCTGCCCATCTCGTCGAGGAGCGAGGAACGCATCACGAGGAGTGTCTGCGCGTAGCCGACCGCGACCAGGGTGATCACGGGAAGCACCAGGTGATGGGCGACGTCGAGGACATAGGCGACGCCCGTCTCGCCGCCCGACTCCAGGCCGCCCGTCGGGAACATGCCGGGGATCGGGCCGATGCCCACGGAGAAGACGATGATCAGGAGCAGGCCCAGCCAGAACGACGGCACCGAGTAGAGCGTGAGCGCGAACGCGGTGTTGAAGCGGTCGCTGCGGGAGCCGTTGCGCCAGGCGGTACGGGTGCCCAGCCAGATGCCGAGCGCCGTGTAGAGGACGTACGCCGTGCCGGTGAGCAGCAGCGTCGCCGGGAGCGCCTCGGTGATCTTGTCGATGACGGGGGTGTGGAACTGGAACGAGGTACCGAAGTCCCCGGTCAGTGCGTCACCCACGTAGCTCGTGAACTGCTTCCAGAGCGGCTGGTCGAGGCCGAACTGGTGTCTGAGCGACTGGAGCTGCTCGGCGGAGACGCGGCGACCGCCGGTCATCTGCTTCACGGGGTCGCTGGGGATGAGGCGGAAGAGGAAGAAGCTGGTGACCAGAACGGCGAACAGGGAGATGACCGCTCCCGCGATCTTTGCCGCCACGTACTGGAGATAGACCTTGGTGTTGCGCGCCCGTGCGTCGCGGGCGACCGAGGGCCCGGCCGGAGCCCGGCCGTCGGTGTCCGCATCCGCGTTCTGCACGAGCGCCGGAGTGCTGTCAGCTGTCATGGGGAACTCTCGTTACTCGTGCTGCACTTGGAGGGACCGGCAGGGGGATGCGATGTCGTGGCCCCCTGCCGGTCCCTCTCATCCCGTTCGCGTGATTATTCGCGTTCCTCCGCCGTGCTGCGGCGGCGCCGCGCGAGGAGGAACCCGCCACCGGCGACGACCACGACGGCGACGAGGATGCCGATGACCACACCGGTGGAGCTGCCACCGCTGTCGGCGGCCGAACCGTTCTTGCCGTCGGCGGCCGCCGGAACGGCCGACCACCAACTCCAGTACCCGTCCTGGCCGTAGATGTTGCCGGCCGCCTCGGGCATGGTGGTGATGGACTTGATCTGGTCGGTGCGGTACGCCTCGACCGCGTTCGGATACGCGATGATGTTCATGTACCCGGAGTCGTACATCCACGACTCCATCTGCTTGACGATGTCCGCCCGCTTGGCCGGGTCGTACTCGGCGAGCTGCTTCTTGTACAGCTCGTCGTACGTCTTGTCGCAGATGAAGTTGTCCGTGGCCGCGCTCTCCTTCGCCTTGGCGGGCAGGGCCGAGCAGGTGTGGATGCCCAGGACGAAGTCCGGGTCCGGGTTGACGGACCAGCCGTCGAAGGCGAGGTCGTACTCACCGGCGTACCAGGGCACCGAGACGTCGTCGCGGCAGTCGACCTTCAGGCCGATACCGAGCTTGCCCCACCACTCCTTGAGGTACTTGCCGATCGCCTTGTCGTTCGGGTCCGTGGCGTGGCACAGGATGCGCAGGTCGAGCGGTTTGCCGTCCTTGCCGACGCGCTGGTCGCCCTTGAGCTTGTAACCCGCCTGGTCGAGGAGCTTGGCCGCCCGGTCAGGGTCGTACGACAGCTTCTGACTGTCGGACGGCTGCCAGAAGTAGTCCGAGAAACGCGGCGGAATGTAGCCCTGGCCCTCGACGGCGTGGCCCTGGAAGACCTTGTCGATGATGGCCTTGCGGTCGATCGACAGGAAAAGCGCCTGGCGCACCTTCTGGTCGAGCAGGGCCTTGTTGCCGTCGCCGAACTTCTTGCCGTCCTTGGTCTGCGCGCCCGGGTTGGTGGCCAGCGCGAAGAAGCGGCGGCCCGGACCCTCGTTGACCTTGATGTTCTTGTCGCCCTTGAGGGACGCGGCCTGGGCGGGCGTGAGCGCGGGGGCGCCCGCGACGAACGAGACCTCACCCTTGCGCAGGGCGGCGACCGCGGCGTCCTGGTCCTTGTACGTCTTGAAGACCAGTTCGTCGAACTTGGGCGCGCCGCGCCAGAAGCTCTTGTTGGCCTTGAGCTTCACATACTGGTCGACCTTGTAGTCGGTCAGGATGTACGGCCCGTTGCCCACGATCGGGAACTTGGTGTCGTTGTTGAACTTCGAGAAGTCCCCGACCTTCTCCCAGACGTGCTTCGGCACGATCGGCACATCGAGTGCGGCCATGGTGGCCTGAGGCTGCTTCAGCTCGATGACCAGCTTCTCCGGGCTGGGCGCCGTCACTTTCTTGAAGTTCGCGACGAAGCTGCCGTTCGCGGTGGCAGCGCCTTCGTCGGTCATCATCTTGTTGAAGGTCCACGCCGCGTCCTCGGCGGTGGCCTGCTGCCCGTCCGACCACTTGGAGTTGGACCGTATGGTGTACGTCCAGGTCAGCTTGTCGGCGGACGGCTCCCACTTGGTGGCGAGCCCAGGGACCGTGTGGTTGTCCTTGGGGTCGTAGTTGGTGAGGAAGTCGTACATGAGCCGGTGGACGCTGGTGCTCATCAGCCGCTGAGCGAGGAACGGGCTCAGCGAGTCGACGCTCTGTGCGACCGCGACGGTCAGCGTCGTCTTGCCGTTGTCGGCGGCCTGCGCCTGCTGCGGGGCGGCGCCGAGGGGCGTCCCGGGGACGATCGACCCGGCCGCCAACGCGAGGGCCGCGGCACCGGATGCCAGGAGGATACGCATACGTGAGCGTGGCTGAGCGGAGGGTGGTGGGACTCTTGTGACCATGGACAGGGACCTCGCGTCATGACTCGCACGGAGAAGGCGGGTTGATCTCTGGTTCGCCAACTGGTGAAGCGAAGGTCTACCAGCGCTGGTCGAGTCGCGTCAACGGTGCCCCAAACGGCGTGTGGGCTGCAGGAATGCCCAAAGGGCCCGCACCGTCGGGACGGTGCGGGCCCTCATTGGTTCAGACCTCTGATGCCTTACTGCTGAGGCGCTGGCGGCGGCTGCGGAGGGTGCTGCTGCCAGCCCGCGGGCGGGACGGGACCTTGCAGTTCGGGGTGGTCCTGCTGTGCGGGCAAGCCGGGCTGACCGCCGTGCTGCTGCTGCGGCGCGGGCGGGCCGGCCGGGCTCGCCGGGGACTGGGCCTGGGACGGCAGCGACTGCTGCCAGCCGTTCTGCTGCACACCGGGACCGGGGTGCGGGGGATACGGCTGCTGTCCCCCGTACGGCTGATGGGGCGGGTAGGGCTGCTGGGGCTGCTGGGGCGGATACGGCTGGCCCGTCTGCTGCGGCGCGTACGGCTGCTGACCGGGCATCTGATGCCCGGGCATCGGCGGGGCGTACTGCGGCGGCGGGTTGTTGCCGTCCGACGTCCACAGACCCTGCTGCTGCTGGGCGCGCGGGAAGTCCTCGGCGACCAGTGCGGAGAGGTTGAAGTACGCCTCACGGGTCTTCGGGCGCATCATGTCCAGGTCGACCTCGGCGCCGGCCGACAGATGCTCGTCGAACGGTACGACGATCACGCCCCGACAGCGCGTCTGGAAGTGCTGCACGATGTCGTCGACCTTGATCATCTTTCCGGTCTCGCGGACCCCGGAGATGACGGTGATCGAACGCTGCACCAGTTCCGCGTACCCGTGCGCCGACAGCCAGTCCAGCGTCGTGGAGGCGCTGGAGGCGCCGTCGACCGACGGCGTCGAGATGATGATCAACTGGTCGGCGAGGTCCAGCACTCCGCGCATCGCGCTGTAGAGCAGACCGGTACCCGAGTCGGTGAGGATGATCGGGTACTGCTTGCCGAGGACATCGATCGCGCGCCGGTAGTCCTCGTCGTTGAAGGTCGTCGAGACCGCCGGGTCCACGTCGTTGGCGATGATCTCCAGACCGGACGGCGCCTGCGAGGTGAAGCGGCGGATGTCCATGTACGAGTTGAGGTACGGGATCGCCTGGACCAGGTCGCGGATGGTGGCCCCGGTCTCGCGACGCACGCGGCGGCCGAGCGTACCGGCGTCCGGGTTGGCGTCGATGGCGAGGATCTTGTCCTGGCGCTCGGTGGCCAGGGTCGCGCCGAGCGCGGTGGTCGTCGTGGTCTTGCCGACACCGCCCTTGAGGCTGATGACCGCGATCCGGTAGCACGACAGCACGGGCGTACGGATCAGGTCGAGCTTGCGCTGCCGCTCGGCCTCCTCCTTCTTGCTGCCCAGCTTGAAGCGGGACGCGGCGGACGGCGCACGACTGCTCTTGGCCTTCTGCTTGCCGCGGACCAGGCGGTCGGAGGACAGCTCCACGGCCGCCGTGTAACCGAGGGGCGCGCCGGGCACGGAACGCTCGCGCTGGTCGTGGGTGACCGGGGTGGGCCAGGCCGCGCCGGTGCGCGGGTCGACGGGTGGACCCTGCGGCGGCTGCTGTTGCGGGTGCTGCTGCTGGGGTTGCTGGGGCTGTTGCTGGGCGGGCGGCTGGGGCACGACCGGCGCGGGCAGATTGGGCGCGCCCTGGACCGGCGGCTGGTGGCCCTGGGGCGGCTGCGGGGCGCTCTGCTGTGGGGGCCACTGCGGTGACTGCGGCACCTGAGGCGGTTGCGGGAACCCGTATGCGCCCTGCGCCGGCGGCGCGGGGTGAGCGGGGTGCTGCGGAACCTGCGGCGGCAGTGGCACTCCCTGTGCGGGCGCCTGCGGCTGCGGCGGGAATCCGTAACCGCTCTGCGGCGCAGGGGCGTTCCGCTGGGCGGGCAGCTGAGGCGCTTGCGGTGCCTGAGGCGCGTACGGCGCCTGCGCGGGGTTCGGGAATCCATAACCGCCCGGCGCCTGGTTCGTCTGGGCAGGTCCCGTCGCCGGCCACTGCGGCGCCGACTGGGGCGCGTCGGGCTGCGGCGCGGCGGGCTGGAAGGCGGGCGGCAGCGGCGGCAGTCCGCCCTGCGCGGGTGGTGCCGGGGTCCAAGGGGTCGGGGGCGCAGCGGCCGGCGGGGCGTTCTGCGGCACCGCATCCGAAATGGCGTCCGAGGGCGCAGGGCCGACAGGCTCGTCGGCGTCGGCAGGAACGTCGGCCGGAACCTCGTCCGTAACGGAGTCCCTGACCGCATCCGTCACCGAATCGGTGACCGAACCCGCATCGCCGTTCCCGTCGTCGGTCGCCACGTCGGAAGGCTGTACGGAGCCGGATCCGGCGGTCGCGCCCGAATCGGCAGCGCCACCGTCCCCGCCATGATCGCCGGCACCGGCACCGTCTGTCGTCGGGGCAGTTGTCGCGGCCGCAGTCGCGGCCACAGCGGCGTCCGCGGCCTCCGCGGCCGCAGCCTCCCGCTCCGCGATCTCCCGCTTCAGCGCGGCCGGCGAGAACCGCATGGTCGCGCCGCTCTCCACGTCTCCGCCGCCGAAGGGAGCCGGCGCACCACTCGGCTCCCCCTCCCCCGCCCCGGGCGCGGGGGAGGAAGAGGAATCAGCGGCAGCGGCAGCAGCAGGGGGCGTCGGCTCGACCGGTGCCACCGGCGGTGCGGGCGCGGGCGGCGCCGGAGCCCAGGTGGGCTCGAAGCCGCCCCCGGCCGGCAGCCCGGGCACGGACACCGGCGCCCCGTTGGGCGGCGGAGGCGGCGCCAGGTGCGATCCGGCCCCGCCCGACGAGTCCCCGGACGCGTTCTGCGTATACCAGGCGGGCGGGGTGTAGTCGATGGTGAACTCACCCGTCATCTCGGCGGGCTCCGCGTCGGACGACTCGTCGACGGGCCTGCTCCAGCCCTCTCGGATTTCGTCCCGATCGCCGTTCACTTTGCCTCCTGGTGTGGTCGAGCACCCTTGTGCCGTGGTGGGTGGGGGCGACCGTTCCCGTATTCCGAACCGCCCGGCTCTCCCCCTTGGGACGCGCATTGCCTGCCCGCAGGTTCTTCTGCCGCGCCCCCACCCACCCTAATCGTCATCGGGCCCCCTCCGGCAGGCCGTAGGGCACCGCAAGAGCTGTCCAGTACGTCACGCGTAGCCCCCAAGTGAACCGAGTACGGCAGAGCGTGAAGAGCGAAGCGGTCAAACTCGTACATCTGCATGCGGATATGTGAATATTCCGTGCGCCTTGTCCAGGCCGGAACGTACCTCGCACGCATGCGACGGTCAGTCCATTCGTCGTGCGCCGCCCAGCAGTCCGGTCTCCGCATCGGTGGCCTGCGTCATCACGAACTGCCGGTCCCGTTCCGTGCACCAGAGGGTGACCCCGTCCGCCAGTGTGGACAGCGCCTGTGTCGCGGTCGTCGGTAGATGTGCGATTCGCCCGATCTGCGCGGCTTCGTCGGGAGATACCCGCTGAATCCCCACCAGAGACGCCTTCTTCATCAACGCGGGCGCCACCGGACTCAGATACGGCAGCAGCGTCACCACCGACTGCCAGGGCCCGGACACCACTCGCCCGCGCGGCGGCCGCATCCCGCAGTCCCGCACCACGACCACCGGGCTGCCGGCCGAGGCGCCCTGCGGTGGCACCCGCCCTACGTCGTGCAGCGAAATGCACGGCTGGCCACCCCCGGCCGCCTGTGCGAGCCCCGTCCAGGCGTGGGCCCGGCCGGTCTCCACGACGATCCGGGCACCGGTCGCGGCTGCCCGCAGGGCCAGCACCTGCGCCGTCCACAGCCCGCCGATCAGCGTGACGTCGTACGGCGTCGGCCGGTTGATGCCGAGCACGGCGGGCCGCCCCTCGGCGTCCACACCGATCACCATGCCGTCGTCGCCGACCGGCAGGGCCATCGAGGCCAGTTGCTCGACGGAGACCGTGTGCCGGCTGCGACGCGGTCCGATCAGCCCGAACCCCAGCCGGGCGCGGGCACTGGTGGGTACGGACATCAGCGGGTACCCCCGAGCGGCAGCGTGGCGAGCACACCGGGCAGCTGCTCGCGGTCGAGTCGTACCAGCGACGTCTTCACGCCGCGCGCGGTGCGCTCCAACTCATGCCGTGCGGTGAGCAGTTCCTCGTCGCTGCGTCCCGTTATCCGGACGTGGCCGGCGATCGAGACCTCCTGCCGGTCGCCGTGTCCCAGCGTCAGGCTGAAGGTCGTGGCGAGCGCCGGGAGCGAGGTGAGCAGCGCGACCAGCTGCGGCATCGACGCCCCGCCGCCGCTCGGCGCCCCGCCGAACTGCGGCCAGCGCCCCACCCAGTAGGTGGTGTGCCACCGGTCGTCGCAGCGCCAGGTCCGCGCGGTCTCCTCGGTGCGCCGCGCCGGTGTGTTGGCCCGGCCCGCCTGCTCCATCGCCGACGGGCTGACGCAGGCCGAGATCGCGATCGACGACGTCAACTCCTGCTCGGTCAGTACCGTCGCGCGGAAGCCGGCCCCCGTCAGTCTGCTGGCCAGCTGATCGGCAGCGCGTACGAGACACTTCTGCGCCCCCTCGATCCCGCCGCCGCGCGCCTGCACGGCCTCCGGGCAGAGCTCCGGGTCCAGCTTGAGCGCGATCCAGGTGATCCGGACCGCGGGCGATCCTGTCCGGGCCTGCAGCGGTGCGTAGTTGCGCGCCGCGACGGACTGCGGGGGCAGATGCGGGGCGGGCGCGGGCTGGGTGTGCTGCACGATCTGCGCCGACTCCAGGCGGATGCCGTCGACGTCGAGCACGTCCCGGACCAGGGTCAGCGGCAGCGGCTGCGCGGCCCGGTCGGGCCGCAGCGCCGTGGCGTCCGACTCGATCTGCAGTACGGCCGTGAGGAACGTACCGTCGCCGATCATCCCGACCGGCCGCCGGTCACGGTCGCTGAACGAGTACGTGCGCAGCGCCGGGTCGCACTCGACGGCGGGCGCGATCCCCGGCTCGGTACCTGCGGGCAGCACCAGCGAAGCGGCCCTGCGGGTACGCGCGCGCAGTGCGATCGCGGTGCCCAGCCACTCGGGCAGCGAACGGCGGTGTCTGCGCAGGAGGGCGAGCAGCACCAGCGCAGTGGCGACCGCGCCGGCCGGGACCAGCAGTAGAGGCTCGATGACCCAGGCCACGAGAAGCAGAGCAGCCGCGATCTCGATCAGTACGAGTTGTTGCAATCGGAACGAACCGAAGTGTCCGGGGCGTCCGTTCACCCGCGGGAGGGCCTGTTGGCCGGGGCCGGAGGAGCCGCGAGCCGGTCCGCCGGGCGGGTACGCAGAGGACACCGCTCCGGTGGGTGTGTGGGTTGCGGAGGGCGGTGCGTTCCCGGCCGGACGTGTCCGCGTCGCGGAAGACATCATTCCGGCATTCCCCCGTTCATAAGGCCCCCGTTTCGACCCGATCACCCCTGTCCCGCCGGGGGCTTTGGCGGCTGGATCACCCTACCCGCCCCGCGGCCGCCCGGGGTCAGCAGGCATAGTAGGTGCCTGTCCGGCAGCGCGGTCCGGCATCCGGGGGGCCGGCGCAGGGGTCGGGGGACGCGAACTCCTGGAGCCGCGCGGGGAGACACGGGAGACACGCAGACTCATGGCATCACGGCGGGATGAACTCAACGCGTACACCTTTGCGAAGAAACGCACGGTGGCGGCATTTCTCCAACCCTCGCCCACCGGCACCGAGGAGGGCGCACCGCGCCCGCTGCGCGCCGTCCTTCCGAGCATGGTGGCCGGGGCGCTGATCCTCGCGGGCTTCGGCGCCTACGGCATGTTCAAGCCCACCGCACCCAAGGACTGGGACAAGCCCTTCACCAACGTGATCGTCGGCAAGCAGTCCACCACCCGCTATGTCGTGCTCACCACCGGCAAGGGCAAGAAGAAGAAGACCCTGCTGCATCCCGTACTGAACCTCGCCTCCGCCCGACTGCTCCTCACCCCGCAGCAGTACGACGTCATCCAGGTACCCGACGACATCCTCGACGCGGGCAAGCCGCCGCGCGGACCGGTCCTCGGCATCCCGTACGCCCCCGACCGGCTGCCCGAGGCGGACGACGCCGGCACGGCCAAGCGGTGGGCCGTCTGCGAACAGCCCGGAGGCAAGGGCAACACCGTGCAGAAGGCCGCCTTCGTCTTCGCCGAACGTGACAACAGGCGGACCGAAGGCGCCCATAGGCTCAGCGGCGGCGAGGTCCTGTACGTCAAGGGCCAGACCGGCGCCCGCTATCTCGTCGATGCGAGCGGCACGAAATACCGCATCGACGAGACCGTCGCCGACGACGGCCACCTGACCGGCGCCCTCGTCGGCAGCCGGCAGCCGCAGTCCGTCACCGACGACTGGCTGGCCACCCTGAACGACGGCAGCCCGATCGTCTTCCCGCAGATCCCCGGCACCGTCGGCGCGGACGCGCACATCGATGGACAGCTCTCCACGGAGGAGAACCGGGTCGGCATGGTCCTGCGCACCCGTACCGGCGAAGGCACCACCCACTACGTGGTCCTCGACGGCAAGGTCCAGCCGGTCTCCGAGTTCACCGCCTGGCTGCTGATCAACTCACCGCAGACCGCCCGGCTCAACCTGAAGAGCAAGGCGCGCGCCGTCGGACTCCAGACGTTCGTCCCCGACCCTGCTGCCTTCACCGGCCAGGCGGCACACTGGCCCACGCGGAGGACCGCCCAGGTGAACGCCCCCGAGGGCGGCAGCGGCGACCGGGACACCATCTGCAGCGTGCTGCGCAAGGTGGACGGCAACGGCCGCCCGACGCTCAGCACCTGGGCGGGCACCGCGTACCCCGCCTCCATCGGCGCCGGTGGTACCAGCACCTACGTCACCCCTGGCAGCGGCCTCCTCTACACCCAGGTACGGGGGCAGCAGACGAGCCCCGACGGCTCACTCTTCCTGGTGACCGACACCGGACTGCGGTACGCCGTTCAGGCGAACGGCGACAGCGATGCAAAGCGTTCCGACATCGGCGCCGGCGAGCAGCAGAACGGGACGGACGGCCGTCCCGAGCCCAGCCAGGCGCAGATCAGGCTGGGATACGAGAAGATGACGCCCTCTCTCGTCCCGCTCGCCTGGTCCGAGTTCCTGTCCAAGGGCCCGCGACTCGACACCAACAGCGCTCGCCAGCCCCAGGGCTCGTGACCGGGATATTCGCGAAAGGCTCGTAGAACTCGGGGGAGAGGAACAGATGTTGTACCGGAAGACGGCCCTGCTGACGGCGGCCACCGCCGCGCTGGCCGCACTGGCGGCGCCCCAGGCGGCGTACGCCGAGGAACGACCGGGCGACCGGAGCGACGTCGGGATAGACGGCAGCGGCGAATGCGCCTTCCCGATGAAGAAGCAGTACGAGGGTCGCCCCTGGTCGCTGCAGCGGGTCCTGCTCGACGAACTGTGGCAGGACACCAAGGGCAAGGGCGTCCGCGTCGCGGTCATCGACACCGGCGTCGACGACACCAACCCGCAGCTCCAGCACGCCGTCGACGCGTCCGCGGGCGCCGACTACCTCAAGGGCGGCAAGAGCGACGGCACCGTGGATGAGGTCGGCCACGGCACCAAGGTCGCCGGTATCATCGCCGCCCGCCCCCGCAAGGGCACCGGCTTCGTCGGCCTGGCGCCCGAGGCCACGATCATCCCGATCCGCCAGAACGACGAAAAGAACAGCGGCAAGGACACCACGATGGCCGCCGCGATCGGCCACGCGATCGCCGAGGGCGCCCAGGTCATCAACATCTCCCAGGACACGACGAAGTCGCTGACCCCGGATTCCGCGCTGGGGAAGGCAGTGGCCAGGGCGCTCGCCGAGAACGTCGTCGTGGTCGCCTCCGCGGGCAACGACGGCATGGACGGCAAGCTGAGGAACACCTATCCGGCGGCGTTCGACGGGGTCCTCGCGGTCGCCTCGTCGGACCGCAACAACGAGCGCGCCGCCTTCTCCCAGGCCGGAGCGTTCGTCGGTGTCGCAGCACCCGGCGTCGACATCGTCTCCACCGTCCCCGGCAACGGCCAGTGCACCGACAACGGCACCAGCTTCTCCGCGCCGTACGTCGCCGGCGTCGCCGCCCTGATGCGCGCCAAGTACCCGAAATGGACCGCGCCCCAGATCGTCGCCCGGATCGAGCAGACCGCCGAACGTTCCGTCACGGGCCACGACGACTTCGTCGGCTGGGGCGTCGTCGACCCGGTCCGCGCGCTCTCCGGCGACGACACCCCGCTGGATGCCCCGCATCCCGACCCGGCCCCGCCCCGGGCCCAGGCCCCCTCGCCCGCGCATCTGTCGCTGTCGGAGACCTCGCAGGAACGCAGTGAGCGGTACGCGACCTACGCCCTGGCCATAGCGGGCGTACTGATCTCCGTGGTCGCCGGCACTGCGACGGTCGTCCGCGATGTCCGGCGGCGACGCGGTTTGCGATGACAGCACCACCCGGTGAAGCGGATCCCTCCCCGTAAAGCGCAGTTGGGGAGAGATGATGAAGTGACTAGGGTGGTAGCTGACTTCACGTGTGTGACGGGGGAACGAGAAGTGGTCGCATCTGATTTCGGGGCGTGGGAACACTGCCACACCCTTCCCCGTCCCCGCCCTTCCCCGACTCCGCAACCGGAGCACACGGGGCAGGCGGGAACCCTGGCCGCGATGGGCGGACAGGACCGGGAACTCAGAGATAGGACCTCCGGATGACCAACCCCGCAGGTGGTTTCGGACTCGCCGACGATCCGATCGTCCAGGCGAAGAACAAGATCATCGAAACCGCGGAGCAGGTGTCCAAGCAGTCCAGGGAGTTGGCAGACATCCTCGCGACGGTCAGCGCGGGATGGACGGGCGTCGGCGCCTCGGGATTCACATCCGCACAGATCGTGATCAACGAGGACCACGACGAGATCCGCCGGCTCCTCAACGTGCTCCTCAACGCGGTGGGCCAGACCAAGAACCTCAGCAACGCCAACGACGACGAGGTCCGTGCGGCCTTCAACGCGGTGAAGGAGCCGGCGTCGTCCGGCAACTCCTCCGGGCTGAACGGCATCTGAGTCGCGCCGCAGCACCCCTTCCGTACACACGCCGAGCACCGAGGAGCAGACAGATGGCGACCGACCCGAACACCAAGGTCAGGTACGAGAGCGTCCAGGAGATGGCGAACCGCATCCGTGTGGTCTCGCAGAACATCATCAAGGACCTCCAGGAGATGGACGCGGCACTGAAGGTCGTCACCGACACCTGGGACGGTGAGGCACACGGGGAGTACGTGCACCTCCAGTCCAAGTACAAGGGCAAGGCGGAGCACATGAAGACCCGCCTGGAGCACGTCGCGAAGATCATCGAGTCCGGCAAGGACAGCTACCGCTCGACTGACGTGAAGGCCTCGCGCCTGTTCACCGAGGCGTACTGACCGCGGCACCGCACACGCAGAAGGGGCACGCTCGTCGCAGCGTGCCCCTTCTCCTGTACGTACGGCGTCCTACGTGAGGTCGAACTCGCCGTCCCGCGCGCCCAGTACGAACGCCCGCCACTCGGCCTCCGTGTACCGCAGCACCGTCTCCGGATCCAGCGAGGACCGCATCGCCACGGCCCCGCCCGGCAGATGAGCGATCTCGACGCGCTCCTCGGCCTCCTCCGTACCGGGCGCACTCAGCCACTCGACCCCCGAGATGTCGAGTGCGTACAGCTCGTCCTTCTCCTGCTGCGTGCCCATCAGATGCCTTTCCTCTCCTGCGGCGGAACATGTTCGTCGCCCGCGTGCAGACTATCCCCGCTCCCGCGCCACACAGGCCCGGTATGGACAGCTTCCGACCCGCGGTGGTAGTGACCGCGCCCCCACGGAATCCTCGTCGGACCATGTGCGCGACGTGGGTGCGGTTACCCGCGACGTTGCTGAGGCATCGGTCCACCCCGTCGTCGGCGGGGAAGAACTTCCGGCCCCGTCGGTTCAGCGCTGCTCCGGCAGCCGCCCGATCTGCACCAGCGGGTTCCCCCGTCGGCGCGTGGCGAAGTACCCGCGTCCCGGCGGCATCGGATGCCCCCGTACCGCCCCGATCAGATCACCCTCGGACGGATCGCCGGACAGCACCACACCCTGCGCCCCCAGCTCCTTGATGCGCTGCATGAACGACTCGTACATCGATCGCGAGGCCCCCGCCGAGTTGCGCGCGATGATGAACCGGACGCCCGTGTCCCGGGCGAACGGCAGATACTCCGCGAGCGGGGCGAGCGGGTTGCCCGCGTTCGTCGCCACCAGGTCGTAGTCGTCGACGATGATGAAGATCTGCGGACCGGTCCACCAGCTGCGGTCGCGCAACTGCTGCGGCGTGACATCCGTCGGTGGCTGCCGCCGCGAGAACACACCGGCCAGCGCCTCCATGTGCATCTGCATGGAACTCGCCATCGGCGCGTACTCCAGCAGATGGCTCTCCGGCAGCGCACCCAGCAGGGCCCGCCGGTAGTCGCCGACGACGAGCTTCGCCTCGTCGGGGGAGTAGCGCTCCGCGATCTGCTTCGCGATCAGACGCAGCAGATTCGTCTTCCCCGATTCGCTCTCGCCGAAGATCAGGAAGAACGGATCTGTCTCGAAGTCGACGAACACCGGTTCCAGATCGGTCTCGTCGATACCGATCGCGATCCCGCGCTGCGGGAACTCGAAGCCCTTCGGCAACTGCTCGGCGGGCAGTTTCCGCGGCAGCAGCCGTACGGCGGGCGCCGAAGGACCCGCCCAGTGGGACTTCACCGTCTCGACGAAGGCCGCCGTGCCGTCGGAGAGATCCGCCGCGCTGCTGGTGGAGTCGATACGCGGCAGTGCACCCATGAAGTGCAGCTTCTCCGGCACCTGGCCGCGTCCCGGTACTCCCTGCGGCACGTTCACCGCGACCCTGCGGTCGAACTCGGAGTCCATGACGTCGCCGAGCCGCAGTTCGAGGCGGCCGAGGATCTGGTCCTTGAGCGCGGCACGTACTTCCATGTACCGGGCGGCCGTGATCACCACATGGACGCCGTACCCGAGACCGCGCGAGGCGATGTCCGTGACGACCTGCTCCAGCATCTCGTACTCGGCCCGGAAGCCGCCCCAGCCGTCGACGACCAGGAACACGTCGCCCCACGGCTCGCCGGGCAGCTCACCGAGCGCGCGCTTGCGCCGGTATGTGGCGACGGAGTCGATGGAGTGGGCGCGGAAGAACTCCTCGCGCCGGTTCAGTACCCCCGCGACCTCGGCGACCGTACGCCGCACCCGCTCCGGATCCAGCCGCGACGCCATCCCGCCCACGTGGGGCAGGTCCGCCAGTGAGACCAGCCCGCCACCACCGAAGTCGAGCCCGTAGAACTGCACTTCGTGCGGGGTGTGGGTGAGCGCGAACGACGCGATCAGCGTCCGCATCATCGTCGACTTGCCGGACTGCGGACCGCCGATCACCATCATGTGACCCGCCGCACCGGAGAAGTCCCGGTACAGCACCTCACGCCGCTGCTCGAACGGCTTGTCGATCAGACCGAGCGGAACGGTCAGCCCGCCCGGCCGCGTGTACTCCGTCGCCGTGAACCCCCGGTCCGCGGTCGGCGCGAGCCCCGGCAACAGCTGGTCCAGCGTCGGCGCCCGGTCGAGCGGCGGCAGCCACACCTGATGGGCGGGCACCCCCTGCCCCTCGAGGCGCCGCACGATCACATCGAGCACCGTGTCCGCGAGCGCGTCGTCCTCCGCACTCGTCCGCGAGGCGACCACATGCGCAGGGTCCGGCGCCGCGTACACCACCGGCACCGGCAGTGCGCTGAACACGGCGGGCCGCCGCTCGACCGGCAGCGTCCCCACCGGCAGATCGGGCCCACCCGTGCGGTACGCCCCCGACACGTACGCCGCCTTGAACCGGGTCATCTCGTCCGTACCGAACTTGAGATAGCCGGAACCCGGCACCGACGGCAGGTGATAAGCATCGGGCACCCCCAGCGCCGTACGCGACTCGGCGGCCGAGAAGGTCCGCAGCCCGATCCGGTACGAGAGGTAGGTGTCCAGACCGCGCAGCTTGCCCTCCTCCAGGCGCTGCGAGGCGAGCAGCAGATGCACACCCAGCGAGCGGCCGATGCGACCGATCTGGATGAACATGTCGATGAAGTCCGGTTTGGCGGTGAGCAGTTCGGAGAACTCGTCGATGACCAGGACCAGCGAGGCCAGCGGTTCCAGCGCCGCGCCCGCCGCCCGCGCCTTCTCGTAGTCGTGGATGTTGGCGTAGTTACCGGCCGACCGCAGCAGCTCCTGCCGCCGCTGCAGCTCACCGCGGATCGCGTCACCCATGCGGTCGACGAGCGTCAGATCGTCCGCCAGGTTGGTGATGACCGCCGCCACGTGCGGCATGTGCGACATCCCCGTGAACGTCGCACCACCTTTGAAGTCCGCCAGCACGAAGTTGAGCGTCTCCGAGGAGTGCGTGACCGCGAGCCCCAGGACCAGCGTCCGCAGCAGCTCGGACTTGCCGGAACCGGTCGCACCGACACACAGCCCGTGCGGACCCATGCCCTCCTGCGCGGCCTCCTTGAGGTCCAGCATCACCGGCTGACCGTCCTCGCCGACCCCGATCGGCACCCGCAGCCGCTCGGAGACCGACCGCGGTCGCCAGGTGCGCGCCACATCGACCGCACCCGCGTCGCCGAGGTTGAGCAGATCGGTGAAGTCCAGGTTGGCGAGCAGCGGTTCGTCGTCGTCGCCCCCGCCCATGCGCAGCGGTGCGAGCTGCCGGGCCAGCGCCTCGGCCGCGGGCAGCGACAGCCCGTCCGGCACGCCCTCGTACGCCATCCCGGCCCCCGACTCCAGTCGCAGCAGCCCCGGCCGCACCACCACCGACAGGCCGCCGCGCGGCTCGTCCAGCTCACCCGGGACGACCTCGACGATCGTCACGCCCTGCAGCCCCTCGGCCGCCGCGAACAAGGAATCCGGCGGCACCATCCCGCCGTCGAGGACCACCACGATGTGCGGCTGGTCCAGCAGCGGCTGACTCTCCCGCCCGAACCGCGGCCGCCCCTCCAGCCGGCTCACCAGCAGCTGCTCCAGCTCACCCAGATCGTCGCCGAACAACCGCTTCGTACCGGCCCCGTCGACCTGCCCCGGCACCTGCGCATGCGGAAGCCACTTCGTCCAGTCCCAGCGTGCCACCGCACCGGGCGCCGCCACCACGGCGACCATCAGATCCTCGGGGGAGTGCAGCGTCACCAGTTGCGCGACCAGCGCCCGCGCCGCCGACTGCGCCGCCTCCGGCTGACCGGAGACCGTCACGTGATAGAAGGCCCGTATCGACACGGCCATCGGCAGACCGTCCAACGACCCGTGCACCGCGAGGAATTGCTGCATCGCCCCCGCACACATCGGCTCCAGCTCATCCACCGGCGCGGTGTCCGGGGCGATCAGCGGAGTCGACAGCTGCTGCGCCCCGAGCCCGACCCGTACCTGCCCGAAGTCGTTGTCCCCGACCCGCCGCTCCCACACCCGGCTGCCCTCGGCGACCACCGACCACAACTGCTCAGGAGCGGGCTGCAGATACAGCTGTACGTCGCGCTGGGCGCGCGCGGTCCGGCGCACCGTACGCCGCGTCTGCGCCAGGTATTTGAGGTAGTCGCGCCGCACATCTGCCATTTGCCCCTGCATACCGCGGCGGTGGCGGACCAGCTGCGCGACCACCATGCCGACGGTCGAGACAAGCATCAGAACGCCCATGATGCGCATGAACGGAGGAGCCTGCGGCGAGAAGAAGAAGACCACCGACGAACCCATGCCGAGCACCGGCAGGATCTGCATCAGCATGCCCTCCTGCTGCCCGCGCGGCAGTTCGGGAGGGGCCTCCAACGTCAACTCGTCCGTGGGCACTTCGGGCGGCAGGGACCGCGGAGGTCGTTTCACGACGATCTGGCTCACCGGAACATCAATCCCTCGGTACGGACGGGCGGAAGGCCGGTCGAACCCGCACCGAAGCCCCCCGTGGCTGCCTTTGCTTGCGGACGTCCCTCCGCGCGACGGTGATCCTACTTGCCGATGACCTTTCCTCCTCCCGGTAGGGTGGCGCGCGCACCGTGCGCAACCGCGAATCAGGGGGACCAGACACGTGAGTACGACTGCAGCGACAGGCTTCTGCCGGGTCACTGTCGTGGCGCCCGACAGCCGTATCGACGTCGCCCTGCCGGAGGACATCGCAGTCGCCGACATCTACCCGGAGATCCTCCGTCTCACCGGCCAGACCCAGACGGCCGGCAATCCCACCGGCTACCACCTGGTGCGCCGCGACGGCACGGTGCTCGAGGGCGCGCGCACGCTCGCCGCCCAGCAGGTGCTCGACGGCGAACTGCTCAGCCTGCGCCCGTTCGCGCGGTCACTGGCGCCCGCCGTCTTCGACGACGTGTCGGACGCCGTCGCCTCGGCCGTCACCCGGGACCGCCACCTGTGGAGCGACGAACTGCTGCGCGGCGCCGGTCTGCTGGGCGGCGTACTGCTCCTCGTGCTGATGGGCTTCGTCCTCTGGTTCGCCGACCCCGTCCGGCACGACATGCACAGCCTGCCCGGCATCATCGCGGGCTCCGCCGGACTGCTGCTCACCGCGTTCGCGGGGGTACGCGCCCGGGTCTACGGGGACCGCGCCACCGCGGTCGCGCTCGGCCTCGGCGCGCTGCCGCTCGTACTCATCGCGGGCTCCGGCGTCATCGGGCCGGACGCCGGCCAGGGCCCCGGCCGGCTGCAGTTCCTGCTCGGCTGCGTGTCCGTCCTGGTCGCGTCCGTCGTCCTGGTCGCTCTGACCCCGAGCGGCGACGCCCCGTTCGTCGCGGCGACCTTCGTCGCCACCGTCGGCACCCTCGCCACCTTCGTCGCGATCCTCACCGGGGTCTCCGCCACCGGGACCGCTGCGGTCTGTGCCCCGGTCGCCCTCGGCCTCGTCGCCTTCCTGCCCGGCCTCTCCGCCCGCTTCGCCCGGCTGCCCATCGGTTACGCGTCGCCACGCACCGCTCCGGGGGGTTACGACGACAGCTTCGCGGACCCGAACGCCTCCCCGGAGCCCGAAGGCGTCCCCGTCGACGCCGACCGCATCGCCGCCCAGGCCCGCCGAGGCCACGAGATGCTGCTCGGCCTGGTCGGCGGCTGCGCGGCCGTCGTCGTCGGGTCCGCTGCCGTCCTGGGCTTCTCCGGCAACGTCTGGGGCCGGCTCCTCGCCCTCGCCGCCGGACTCGCGATGCTGCTGCGCGCCCGCCTCTTCCGCTACACCTCGCAGGTCGCCTGCGTCCTGGTGGCGGGCATCGGGGCGGTCGCCCTGCTGATCCTCGGCCTCTCCCTGAACCCGCCGGCCGACCTGGTGAGGGAGCTGGCCCGGTACGGGGAGAGCGGCTCCCTGGACATCCGTACGGTCTGGCTCTCCGCGGCCGTGGCCGCGGGCGCCGCACTGCTGACGGCGATCGGCCTGATCATTCCCCGTAAGGGCCTCTCCCCGTTCTGGGGCCGCCTCCTCGACCTCACGGAGAGCGCCCTCCTCCTCTCCCTGGTCCCGCTCTGCCTGGCAGTACTGGATGTCTTCGCCAGAGCGAGAGCCCTCACCAGCTGAACCGACCCCAGGGCACAATCGAGCCCGTCCGGCGATCGAGGACAAAGCGGCACCCCGACGCCCATGCCCACCGGCCCCCGGCAACCCGGCTCTGCCGGCCTGGTACGCTGTGTGACGGCCGTTTGTGTACGCGCCCCCGGATCATCCTGAGGGCTGCGCTCATCGGACCTTCGTCCTCGAGTAACGGAAGACCCCCTGAGATCAAGACCAGGGGCACTCGTGGGCGCATCGGAACATCAAAGAGGAGTACTGCGTGTCGCTCGACGCCGCTACGAAGAAGCAGATCATGTCCGAGTTCGCCACCAAGGAGGGTGACACCGGTTCCCCCGAGGTCCAGGTGGCCATGCTCTCCCGTCGCATCTCGGACCTGACGGAGCACCTCAAGACGCACAAGCACGACCACCACTCCCGCCGTGGTCTGCTGATCCTGGTCGGCCAGCGTCGCCGCCTCCTGCAGTACCTGGCCAAGAAGGACATCCAGCGCTTCCGTGCCCTGGTCGACCGCCTCGGCATCCGCCGCGGTGCGGCCGGCGGCGCCAAGTAAGACGCCGTGAAGGGAGCGGTTCCCACGACTGAGGGAACCGCTCCCTTTGTTGTACGTACAGGTGTGCGTGCAACAGCATGTACGGGACGCGACCGGCTCGCCCGGTCGACCGGAATGCCAAGCTGAGCCGAATCTCAGTAACCTGGTCCCGGAACGTCCCGCAGACGAGCGGAAGAAGCAGCCTCCCCGCCGCCGGTCCTCGGTAGTGGCCCCCGGACAGAGCAACCCGGGTGCTTCGATCGAAGACCGGCCCGCCGATGGAGCGCTTCTCCGCACCGTCCCCCGCCACACGGGCGTGGGGGCGAGAAGACGATATGTATCGGAGAAAACGCTAGTGGAGAACGAGACCCACTACGCCGAGGCCGTTATCGACAACGGAACCTTCGGCACCCGCACCATCCGCTTCGAGACGGGCCGCCTGGCCAAGCAGGCCGCCGGCTCCGCCGTTGCGTACCTGGACGACGACACCATGGTGTTGTCGGCCACCACGGCTTCCAAGAAGCCGAAGGACCAGCTCGACTTCTTCCCCCTCACGGTGGACGTCGAGGAGCGGCAGTACGCCGCGGGCAAGATCCCCGGCTCCTTCTTCCGCCGCGAGGGCCGCCCCTCCGAGGACGCGATCCTCACCTGCCGTCTGATCGACCGGCCGCTGCGCCCCTCCTTCAAGAAGGGCCTGCGCAACGAGATCCAGATCGTCGAGACGATCATGGCGCTCAACCCCGATCACCTGTACGACGTGATCGCGATCAACGCCGCCTCCTGCTCCACGCAGCTGGCCGGCCTGCCCTTCTCCGGCCCGATCGGTGGCACCCGTGTCGCTCTGATCAAGGGCCAGTGGGTCGCGTTCCCGACGCACACCGAGCTCGAGGACGCCGTCTTCGACATGGTCGTCGCCGGTCGCGTCCTGGAGGACGGCGACGTCGCGATCATGATGGTCGAGGCCGAGGCCACCGACAAGACCATCCAGCTCGTCAAGGACGGCGCCGAGGCCCCCACCGAAGAGGTCGTCGCCGCCGGTCTCGAGGCCGCGAAGCCGTTCATCAAGGCCCTCTGCAAGGCCCAGTCGGAGCTCGCCGCCAAGGCTGCCAAGCCCACCGGCGAGTTCCCGGTCTTCCTCGACTACCAGGACGACGTCCTGGAGGCGCTCACCGCCGCCGTCAGCACCGAGCTCGCCAAGGCACTCACCATCGCCGGCAAGCAGGAGCGCGAGGCCGAGCTGGACCGCATCAAGGAGATCGCCGGCGAGAAGCTGCTCCCGCAGTTCGAGGGCCGCGAGAAGGAGATCTCCGGTGCCTACCGCGCGCTGACCAAGAAGCTGGTCCGCGAGCGCGTCATCAAGGACAAGGTCCGCATCGACGGCCGTGGCGTCACGGACATCCGTACGCTCGCCGCCGAGGTCGAGGCCATCCCGCGCGTGCACGGCTCGGCGCTGTTCGAGCGTGGCGAGACCCAGATCCTGGGCGTCACCACCCTGAACATGCTCCGCATGGAGCAGCAGCTGGACACCCTCTCCCCGGTGACCCGCAAGCGCTACATGCACAACTACAACTTCCCGCCGTACTCCGTCGGTGAGACCGGCCGCGTGGGCTCGCCCAAGCGCCGCGAGATCGGCCACGGTGCGCTCGCCGAGCGCGCCATCGTGCCGGTGCTGCCGTCGCGCGAGGAGTTCCCCTACGCGATCCGCCAGGTCTCCGAGGCGCTGGGCTCCAACGGCTCGACGTCCATGGGCTCGGTCTGCGCCTCCACCATGTCGCTGCTGAACGCCGGTGTGCCGCTCAAGGCAGCCGTCGCCGGTATCGCCATGGGTCTGATCTCCCAGGAGATCGACGGCAAGACCCACTACGTCGCCCTGACCGACATCCTCGGTGCCGAGGACGCGTTCGGTGACATGGACTTCAAGGTCGCCGGTACGAAGCAGTTCGTCACCGCGCTCCAGCTCGACACCAAGCTCGACGGCATCCCCGCCTCGGTCCTGGCCGCCGCGCTGAAGCAGGCCCGCGACGCCCGCCTCCACATCCTCGATGTGATGAACGAGGCCATCGACGTCCCGGACGAGATGTCCCCGAACGCCCCGCGGATCATCACCGTCAAGATCCCGGTGGACAAGATCGGTGAGGTCATCGGCCCCAAGGGCAAGATGATCAACCAGATCCAGGAGGACACCGGCGCCGACATCACGATCGAGGACGACGGCACCATCTACATCGGTGCCCAGCAGGGCTCGCAGGCCGAGGCCGCCCGCGCCACGATCAACGCGATCGCCAACCCGACCATGCCGGAGGTCGGCGAGCGTTACCTGGGTACGGTCGTCAAGACCACCACCTTCGGTGCGTTCGTCTCGCTCATGCCCGGCAAGGACGGCCTGCTGCACATCTCGCAGATCCGCAAGCTCGCCGGTGGCAAGCGCGTGGAGAACGTCGAGGACGTGGTTGCGGTCGGATCCAAGGTCCAGGTCGAGATCGCCGAGATCGACTCCCGCGGCAAGCTCTCCCTCATCCCCGTGATCGAGGGCGAAGAGGACGAGAAGAAGGACGACGCTGCCAAGTGACGTCCCGTAGTTCCGTGGGGGGGGGGCGCCCCCCCCCCCCCGGGGCGGGCCCCCCCCCCCCCCCCAAAAAAAAAAAAAAAAAAAAACCCCACACCCCCCACACAGCCCCCCAGCTACCCCCCCCCCCCCCCGCTTTTTGGTGGCCTATCACCACTATATCTTGCCCGCTCCTCCAACCTCCCGCCCGTTCTGCCGGGCCCCCCCCCCCCCCCCGCGGGGGCGCCCCGCCCCCTCGCCCGTACCCAAACGCTTCTCAAGGGCACCAACGGCATCGGCACCGTTCGCCGCACGGTTCTCCCCGGCGGCCTCCGGATCGTCACCGAGACCCTGCCCTCCGTACGCTCCGCCACCTTCGGTATCTGGGCCAACGTCGGATCACGCGACGAGACGCCCAGCCTGAACGGCGCGACGCACTACCTCGAGCACCTCCTCTTCAAGGGCACCGCCAAGCGCAGCGCCCTCGACATCTCGTCCGCGATCGACGCGGTCGGCGGCGAGATGAACGCCTTCACGGCGAAGGAGTACACCTGCTACTACGCGCGGGTCCTCGACACCGACCTGCCGCTGGCCATCGATGTCGTCTGCGACATGCTGACCGGCTCGCTGATCGCCGCCGAGGACGTCGACGCCGAGCGTGGCGTCATCCTCGAAGAGATCGCGATGACCGAGGACGACCCGGGCGACTGCGTGCACGACCTGTTCGCGCACACGATGCTCGGCGACACACCCTTGGGCCGCCCGGTCCTCGGCACCGTCGACACGATCAACGCACTGAACCGCGGCCAGATCGCCCGCTTCTACAAGAAGCACTACGACCCCACCCACCTGGTCGTCGCCGCCGCCGGCAACGTCGACCACGCCACGGTCGTACGCCAGGTCCGCAAGGCCTTCGAGCGCGCCGGCGCCCTGTCCCGTACGGAAGCCGTCCCGGTCGCACCCCGCGAAGGCTCCCGCACCCTGCGCACCGCGGGCCGGGTCGAGCTGCTGAACCGCAAGACCGAGCAGGCCCATGTCGTCCTCGGCGTCCCGGGCCTCGCCCGCACCGACGACCGCCGCTGGGCACTCGGCGTGCTGAACACCGCCCTGGGCGGTGGGATGAGCTCCCGCCTCTTCCAGGAGGTACGGGAGAAGCGCGGCCTCGCCTACAGCGTGTACTCGTACACCTCGGGCTTCGCCGACTGTGGACTCTTCGGCGTGTACGCGGGGTGCCGGCCCAGCCAGGTCCACGACGTCCTGAAGATCTGCCGCGACGAACTCGACCGGGTAGCGTCCGACGGACTGAGCGACGAAGAGATCGGCCGCGCCATCGGCCAGCTCTCCGGCTCCACCGTCCTCGGCCTGGAGGACACCGGCGCCCTGATGAACCGCATCGGCAAGAGCGAGCTGTGCTGGGGCGAGCAGATGTCGGTCGACGACCTGCTGAGCCGGATAGCACAGGTCACCCCCGACGACGTCCGGGCAGTGGCCGGCGAGGTACTCGGGCAGCGCCCCTCGCTCTCTGTCATCGGTCCGCTCAAGGACAAGCAGGCCGGCCGCCTCGACGAAGCGGTTTCCTAATCCACCCGTAAGGAAGCAGAGCAATGAGCAAGCTGCGCGTGGCCGTTCTCGGCGCCAAGGGCCGCATCGGATCCGAAGCGGTACGAGCCGTCGAGGCCGCCGACGACATGGAACTGGTGGCCGCACTCAGCCGCGGCGACAAGCTGGAGACGCTCGCGGAGACCGGCGCCCAGGTCGCGGTCGAACTCACCACACCCGCGTCGGTGATGGGAAACCTCGACTTCTGCGTCCGGCACGGAATCAACGCGGTCGTCGGCACCACCGGCTGGACCGACGAACGGCTCGCGCAGCTGAACACCTGGCTCTCCGGCTCGCCGGAGACCGGTGTGCTCATCGCGCCGAACTTCTCCATCGGCGCCGTCCTCACCATGAAGTTCGCGGAGCAGGCCGCACGCTACTTCGAGTCCGTCGAGGTCGTCGAACTCCACCACCCCAACAAGGTCGACGCCCCCTCCGGCACCGCCACCCGCACCGCCCAGCTGATCGCCGAAGCCCGGAAGAAGGCCGGCTGCGCCCCGCAGCCCGACGCCACGGCCACGGCGCTCGACGGCGCCCGCGGCGCGAACGTCGACGGGGTCCCGGTCCACGCGATCAGGCTCCGTGGCCTCCTCGCCCACCAGGAGGTGCTGCTCGGCGGCGAGGGCGAGACCCTCACCATCCGCCACGACTCCCTGCACCACAGCAGCTTCATGCCGGGCATCCTGCTGGGTGCACGCCGTGTGGTGACCACTCCGGGCCTCACCTTCGGCCTGGAACACTTCCTCGACCTGAACTGACTGAGCCCACCGCCATGCGCGCAAAGATCACTTACTCCGTCACCGCCGCCGTCCTGGTCTTCTACTTCGCCCTGGTCGGCAGCCGTGGCCTGCTGCTCATCAAGCACGGCACGCTGCTCACGGTCACCTTCGGGGTCGCGGTGCTGATCCTGCCGGTGATCGGCATCTGGTTCCTCTGGAAGAACACCCAGTTCGTCCGCAGGGCCAACGCCCTCGCCGCAGAGCTGGACGCCGAGGGCGGCCTGCCCGTCGACGAGCTGGTCCGTACCCCGGCCGGTCGCATCGACCGCGACTCGGCCGACGCCGTCTTCGTACGGCGCCGCGAGGAGACCGAGGACTCCCCGGACGACTGGCGCTGCTGGTTCCGGCTCGCCGTCGCCTATCAGGACGCCCGGGACACCCCGCGCGCCCGCAAGGCCATGCAGCGCGCCATCGCCCTGCACATGAGCACATCAAGCCCGGCGGCCGCATCGACCCCGTCGGTCACATCGAGCTCGTCCGGCGACTGAGGACATCCTTCGGACTCGTCCGGCGACCGTGGGCAGACCGGCCGCCGGACGGGCTCGGAGCACTAGCTGAGCCGGTACTCGTCGTCCCAGGCCTCTATCGTGTCCGCGGCCCGGTCGAACGCCTCGCTGCGCCCCAGGAAGTCCGCGTTGCTGTCGGTGAGCAGCGGCGGAACGGCCTCGCCACCCAGACGTACGACGATCAGGGCCTGTCCCTGCACCGTGCGCGGGAATCCGAGCCACTTCACCGGCTGCTGCACCGTACGGACCGCTGTGACCCGGTTCCAGGGCACGGTCGTGGTTATGAAGAAGCCCACCCGCCGCACTCCGTGCCGGCTCACCCAGGCGCCGACCCGGAGCATCCGCAGGGCACAGAGGATCACCACAAGGGCGAGCCCGAGGCATGCCGCGGCCCCGGGCAGCGCCCCGGCGAACGCGATGATCATTCCTGCGATCAGCACGTACGAGGCGAGCAACAACAGGGTGGCCGCCGCGGCGACCCGCCACGGCCCGGGGCGGTAGGGGCGCCGCCAGCTGTCGTGGTCGTCGAACGGCAGCGCGATGTCCTCAGCGCTCGCGTCAAACGCGCGGTCGGCCGTCAGAAAGGGCAGGGGCACGACTGATCCTCACTCACAAGCACGCTCGATTGCTGTGCCCGGTGAGGCTACCGAGCAGGCCACCGCCGCTACCACCCCAGGGGCCCCGTACGAGTCAGGGGCCGTGCGCGGCTTCGGTCTGCTGAGTGTGCGAGGGAGCGTCGGCCGGGGCAAGCGCGGGAAGGCCGAGGATCAATGATCCGGCAAGGCCGGCGAGCACCGTCAGTCCCACGAGGGAACGGGCCGCCAGCTGGGCCGCGGTGGCGCGTTCCCGGGGCGGCGGCGTGACGTTGCTACGGAATCGGTCGGCCTCGGCCACGAAGGCGAACGGGACGGCTTCACGCCGGCGGAACATGAGGAAGCTCTCCTTGATCTCTGTTACGGGTGCTGCTACAGAGTCAGACGCACGGCACGCCCATTCGGTGCCCCGAATCACCGGATTGGCCGAAGAAATCCCCGGACGGGCCTTCCGTGCCTCGTTGTCAGTGGCGGCCCGTAGAGTGGGCGCCGCCCGAGCGACGCAATTGGAAGGACCCCGCCGGTGACCGAGACCCCCGAGCCCGCAAAGCCCAGCTTCCGCAGCGATGTCACCGTCGAGCTGGTGAAGCACTCCGCGGCCGACTCCGACGTCCTGTTCGCCGCCCGTGTCTCCACGGCCGGAGAGCAGTCCCTGGAGGAGGTCAGCAAGGACCCGGAGCGTTCGAAGGGGCTCATCAACTTCCTGATGCGCGACCGCCACGGGTCCCCGTTCGAGCACAACTCGATGACGTTCTTCATCAGCGCCCCGATCCTTGTGTTCCGCGAGTTCATGCGCCACCGGGTCGGCTGGTCGTACAACGAGGAATCGGGCCGCTACAGGGAGCTGGAGCCGGTCTTCTACGTCCCCGGTGAGGCTCGCAAGCTCGTTCAGCAGGGCCGCCCCGGCAAGTACGAGTTCGTCGAGGGCACCGCGGCCCAGCAGGAGCTCACGGGCCGTGTGATGGAGGACTCGTACCGCCAGGCGTACGAGGCCTATCAGGAGATGCTCGCTGCCGGAGTGGCCCGCGAGGTCGCCCGCGCCGTGCTCCCGGTGGGACTGTTCTCGTCGATGTACGCCACGTGCAATGCCCGCTCGCTGATGCACTTCCTCGGCCTGCGCACCCAGCACGAGCTGGCGAAGGTGCCGTCCTTCCCCCAGCGGGAGATCGAAATGGTCGGTGAACAGATGGAGGAGCAGTGGGCGCGACTCATGCCGCTCACCCATGCAGCCTTCAACAAAAATGGACGCGTAGCTCCGTAGGCGGTGTCCGTATTGCGGCGTTTCGTGAAGTTCATCTAGGCTGATCAAACGGACCCGGCACTGCTTGAACCCCCGAGCAGGCAGTGCCGGGCTCCTATCCCTTGTCCCCCCGAGGGGACACCGCGCGCTGAGCAACGAGTAGCGTGTTACCCATGGCTCCGATCTCCACTCCGCAGACCCCCTTCGGGCGGGTCCTCACCGCTATGGTCACGCCCTTCACGGCGGACGGCGCACTCGACCTCGACGGCGCCCAGCGGCTCGCCGCCCATCTGGTGGACGCAGGCAACGACGGCCTGATCATCAATGGCACCACCGGCGAGTCCCCGACCACCAGCGACGCGGAGAAAGACCAGCTCGTACGGGCTGTCCTGGAAGCCGTAGGGGACCGGGCCCATGTCGTCGCCGGCATCGGCACGAACGACACCCGCCACAGCGTCGAGCTGGCCCGGACGGCCGAGCGCGCCGGCGCCCACGGCCTTCTCGCGGTGACGCCGTACTACAACAAGCCGCCGCAAGAGGGTCTCCTCCGCCACTTCACGGCGATCGCAGACGCCACCGGTCTGCCGGTGATGCTCTACGACATTCCCGGCCGCAGCGGTGTGCCGATCGACACAGAGACGCTGGTCCGGCTCGCCGAGCATCCGCGCATCGTCGCCAACAAGGACGCCAAGGGCGACCTGGGCCGCGCCAGCTGGGCCATCGCCCGGTCCGGCCTTGCCTGGTACTCCGGCGACGACATGCTGAACCTGCCGCTGCTCTCGGTCGGCGCCATCGGCTTCGTCTCCGTCGTCGGCCACGTCGTCACCCCCGACCTGCGCGCCCTCATCGAGGCCTACCTCGGCGGAGACGTCCAGAAGGCCACGGAGATCCATCAGAAGCTCCTGCCGGTCTTCACCGGCATGTTCCGCACCCAGGGCGTGATCACCACCAAGGCCGCGCTCGCCCTCCAGGGCCTGCCCGCCGGCCCGCTGCGCCTCCCGCTGGTGGAACTCACCGCACAGGAAACGGCGCAGCTCAAGATCGATCTCGCCGCCGGTGGGGTACAGCTGTAACCACAGACTTCACAACTGAATACGCGAAGAAAACTCGCAACAGCGAAAAAACAGACAACAGCAAGTGCACGAATGACATGCGCGCCACGTGCCTCAGCGGTACGTGGCGTGCGTGGTAAGGAGAGTCTTTTGAGTCATCCGCACCCCGAACTCGGCACCCCGCCGAAGCTCCCGAAGGGTGGCCTCCGCGTCACCCCGCTGGGCGGCCTCGGCGAAATCGGCCGCAACATGACGGTATTCGAGTACGGCGGCCGCCTGCTCATCGTCGACTGCGGAGTGCTCTTCCCCGAGGAGGAGCAGCCCGGAATCGACCTGATCCTGCCGGACTTCACCACGATCCGGGACCGTCTCGACGACGTCGAGGGCATCGTCCTCACGCACGGCCACGAGGACCACATCGGTGGTGTCCCGTATCTGCTGCGGCTGAAGCCGGACATCCCGCTCATCGGCTCCAAGCTGACCCTCGCCCTGATCGAGGCGAAGCTCCAGGAGCACCGCATCCGTCCGTACACCCTCGAAGTCGTCGAGGGCCAGCGCGAGCGCATCGGCGTCTTCGACTGCGAGTTCATCGCGGTCAACCACTCCATCCCGGACGCTCTTGCGGTCGCCATCCGCACGCCCGCGGGCATGGCGGTCGCGACCGGTGACTTCAAGATGGACCAGCTTCCGCTGGACGGCCGTCTCACCGACCTGCACGCCTTCGCCCGGCTGAGCGAAGAAGGCATCGACCTTCTCCTCTCCGACTCGACGAACGCAGAGGTCCCCGGCTTCGTACCGCCCGAGCGGGACATCTCCAACGTCCTGCGCACGGTCTTCGCGAACGCCCAGAAGCGCATCATCGTGGCGAGCTTCGCCAGCCATGTGCACCGCATTCAGCAGATCCTCGACGCGGCACACGAGTACGGCCGCCGGGTCGCATTCGTCGGCCGTTCGATGGTCCGCAACATGGGCATCGCCCGTGACCTCGGCTATCTGAAGGTCCCCGCGGGCCTGGTCGTCGACGTCAAGACTCTCGACGATCTGCCGGACGACGAGGTCGTGCTGGTCTGTACGGGTTCCCAGGGCGAGCCGATGGCCGCACTGTCCCGCATGGCCAACCGCGATCACCAGATCCGGATCGTCCAGGGCGACACGGTGATCCTCGCGTCGTCCCTGATCCCGGGCAACGAGAACGCGGTCTACCGCGTGATCAACGGCCTGACCCGCTGGGGTGCCAACGTCGTCCACAAGGGCAACGCCAAGGTCCACGTCTCGGGACACGCCTCGGCCGGCGAGCTGCTGTACTTCTACAACATCTGCAAGCCGAAGAACCTGATGCCGGTCCACGGCGAATGGCGTCACCTGCGGGCCAATGCCGAACTGGGTGCCCTCACCGGCGTACCCAAGGACCACATCGTCATCGCGGAGGACGGCGTCGTCGTCGACCTCGTCGACGGCAAGGCCAAGATCGTCGGCAAGGTCCAGGCCGGTTATGTGTACGTCGACGGCCTCTCGGTCGGAGACGTCACGGAGACCTCCCTCAAGGACCGTCGCATCCTCGGTGACGAGGGCATCATCTCGGTCTTCATCGTGGTCGACAGCTCCTCCGGCAAGATCACGGGTGGTCCGTACATCCAGGCCAGGGGCTCCGGTATCGACGATGCGGCATTCACCGCCGTCGTGCCGAAGATCGAGGAAGCGCTCAACAAGTCCGCCCAGGACGGCGTGGTGGAGCCGCACCAGCTTCAGCAGCTGGTCCGTCGCTCGATGGGCAAGTGGGTCTCGGACACCTACCGCCGGCGCCCGATGATCCTTCCCGTCGTCGTCGAGGTCTGACGCCCCGACAGGAGCGAACTCCGGAGCGGGGCCCCCGATTTGCATCGGGGCGCCCCGCTCCAGTACGTTTACGGCTCCGCCTGACCGGGAAGCACCCCGCGCACTCGTGCGTGGAGGTCACCTCGTAGGGGGCGGGAATTCCGACTCAGAGCTTCTGATAAAGTCGGATCCGCCGAAAGGCAAAGGCCACTCCAACGGCCATCGGAATCAAATTCGAACCGGAAACGGAACGAAAATGAGTCTGGTAAGGTTGGAATCGCCGGAAAGGGAAACGCGAAAGCGAGAACCTGGAAGGCGGAACCCGCTTCGACCGGGAATCGGACACGAAAGAGTCTGATAGAGTCGGAAACGC
>NZ_JBITCU010000042.1:0-50982 GCF_044453545.1 Streptomyces sp. NPDC051664
CAGGAAATCCGTGCCGTCCAGCAGGCATGGGCCGCCGCCAGCCTCGGCACCACCGCCGCATAATCCACGGACCCATCAGAACGTCGAAAGTCGAGAGAACTGAGACGCGCGAAAAAAAGAGTGGAACCCCCTGCACCCGTCCGACAGATACAGGGCGACCGCACACCCGCGGTCCGGTCGATACAGGAGAAAGCCCGATGAACGCTCCGAAGCACGGTGACGAGGTCCAGCGCCAGGAGCTGTCCCACCTGCTGCCGCGCCCCGGCACGCCTGGTCTCTCTCCCGCCCGGTCTCAACGTCTCGAGGAATATCTGATGCAGGAAGTCACCCAGATCGGCGCGCAGGCCCAGCCGTCTCCCGCCGCGAAGCGCGGTATGCCCCGCTGGAGCCTGATCGCCGCGCCGGTCGCGGCACTGGCTGTCGCCGCGGCCGTCGCCGTCAACGTCACCGGCGCCGGCACGACCCCCGACGACGACAGTGTGGCCATGGCATCGGTTGTCACCGTGCAGCCCGCCTCGGCCCACGGCGCCACCGCCTTCCTCAGCCAGGTCGCTGACGCGGCCGGCAAGCAGAAGGCCCCGGCCGTCGGCGCCCACCAGTTCATCTACGTCAAGAGCAAGGTCGGCTTCACCCACCAGATCAAGCAGCGCACCATCGGCGGTCCCGCCAAGCTCGACGCCGTCCACCAGCGCGAGGTGTGGCTGGCCGCCGACCCCTCCAAGAACGGCCTCATCCGTGAGGGCGGCCAGAACATCACCATCCACAACAGCGGCGCGGGCGTGGTCAACCCCGACGCGGCATCGCAGCCCCCGAGGCCGGGCACCGTCCCGCAGATCGCCTCGCTGTCCACCAACCCCGACACACTGCTGAAGCAGATCTACTCCGCCACCCGCGGCCAGGCCCCCGGCAAGGACGCGGCCGCGTTCAACTGGGTCGGCGACACCGTGTCCGAGTCGATCGTCCCCGCAGACGTGGCCTCCACCATCTGGCGGGCCACCGCCAAGATCCCCGGCGTCGTCCTCGTCAAGGACTCCGTCGACGCGGCCGGCCGCCACGGCGAAGCCATCGCCCACGTCTCCAACGGCGAACGCACCGAATACATCTTCGACCGCAACACCCACCTGTTCCTCGGAGAGCGCAGCTACCTCGTCAAGGACACCCCAGAGGGCAAGGCCGGCATGCTGACCGGCACCACCGCAATACTCTCCCGTGCCGTCGTGAACAAGACCGGCGACCTCCCCACAGGCACCCGCGCCTAACCCCACACTCCCCAACCGCCCGGCTGCTGACCACCACCCAGCAGCCGGGCGGACCCATCTCCCAACCAGCCGGGCGCCAACACGGCCTGGCGTGAGTGGAGGCAACGTCGTCCGACAAGGCGACAAGGGCTCTTCGGTGGAGAAGGGCCACAGCCGCTGGAACTGGCTCGCACCACGATCGCCGATGAACTGCGACATGTTCTCGTTCAGCAGCGATAGAAGATCCAAGGATGCCCAGACATGCTGCCGGCGTCGGCCCGTTCGGGATGCACCACACGCCGCCTAACACCGACTGCCCGGTCGGCTTCGTAATTCGGCCAGTCCTGCGGGTGGTGTACAGCGGGCCGGAGGGACAGATGCGAAAGTCTGGGCGATCTCCGCAGAGTTGGCCTGGTTCAATCCAGGAGAGGAGCCGGGGCGGGCTGGGTCTTGGTCCGGGAGCCCGAGCACATCACCCCCCGTTATGTTTTCAGCGGTCCTGCAAGAGGACCGCTGGCCTCGCAGCGGCGGCTGGAGAGTTCGTATGCGACGTCCACGATCGCCGACACCATTTCCTGGATCGCCGGTTCGGCCCACGCGTAACGTTGGAGGTCGATGCCGGTGGACGGACGGCCGCGGACGAGGGCGAGCGCTCGGCGCAGGACGAGGTCGCCGTCTTCGTCGTGACGGGACAAGCCTGTGCGGGCGAGGCGGTCGTCATGACTGAGGCCGCCCAGTGGGGGCATGGGCGCTCGCAGTTCCGCTCCGGCGAGGCGACGAACCGCATCCGGGCTTGGTATCGGCGCGTGGCCTGCCCGAAGTGCAGCGTGGCTATCGGCCGCGCCTTCGGCAGCGGTGGCGTCAAAAGTCGGGTTCTGGCGCGATTGCCGTGAAGGCGGGGGCCGAGGGCGTTCAGGGGCGCGGCCGGGTGCGTCCTTCGGGGCGATCGCTGTCGCTGGTGAAGCGCTCCAGGAAGGCGGCGAACGCGACACCCCCTCCGCGGCGGCCTGACTCTGGCGCTCGGTCCGGCCTCCTGGCTGCTGATTGCGACCTCGTACGACGCGGGGTGCTGCTCACACCACCTGACGCCCTGTCCGACCGCGCCAGGAGCCAGGATCCGGCATCGAGACGATGCGAACCGCACCGGACTCGTCGGTGGCAAGTCCGTTATCAGGCCGGGTTGTTCGCCCCGGTCGAACCCCGACCGCACACGGCACGGTCGTCGACCAATCCGTCGGAAAAAATCACCGGCGGCGGGTCTAGTCAGAAAAGCTGTTTGACATGAACACTTCCCATGGCTCCGATCGCTTGCTACCAAGTGGTAGCAAGCTTTCCTGTCAGGGAGGTTCCGTGAGACCGACCAAGTCATTATCAGCCCTCGCCACGCTGATCCTCGCGATGGTGTTCAGCCTGCTGCTGACCGGTCCGGCGCATGCTGCCGGCCCGGCGTACGTAGCGCTGGGGGACTCCTACTCGTCCGGCAACGGCGCGGGTAACTACGACAGCGCGAGCGGCGGCTGTCACCGCAGCTTCAGCGCGTACCCGTACCTGTGGAAGAACGCCCATGCCCCGTCCTCGTTCGCCGACACCTCCTGCTCGGGTGCGGTGACCACGGACGTGACTAACAACCAGCTCGGCCCGCTGAACTCGACCACCGGGCTGGTCTCCCTCACTATCGGCGGCAATGACGCGGGATTCTCCGACGTCATGACCACCTGTGTGGCCGGCTCGGACGCCGACTGCGTCAACCGGGTCAGCCAGGCCGAGGCCTACGCCCAGAACACGCTCCCCGCCCGCCTGGACGCCGTCTACAACGCGATCGGCGCCAAGGCGCCCAACGCCAAGGTTGTCGTGCTCGGTTACCCGCGCGTGTACACGCTCAACGTCTTCTGCGTCGGCCTGTCCGACACCAAGCACCGCAAGATCGACGAGGCCGCAGACGTCATCGACAACGTCATCGCCAGCCGGGCCGCGGCCCACGGCTTCGTCTTCGGTGACGTGCGCAGCAACTTCAACGGACACGAACTGTGCTCCGGTGACGACTGGCTGCACGCCCTGGTGGCCTCGCCGAGCTGGGAGTCCTACCACCCCACGGCCACCGGCCACTCGAGCGGCTACTACCCCGTCCTCAACGCCAAGAGCTGACCACTCCCACGAACCGGCGCACCGCAGAGCCCCTGTCCGCCGCACTCCGCGAACAGGGGCTCCTTCCCGACGGGTGACCCCCGCGCCCAGGCCGCGTGCAGCTCCCAGTAGACGGGGGAGATGGCCTCGGGCGGGGCCACCTGGGCCGCGCTTTCGATGACGGCGGTTCCGATGGATACGTCGACGCCGACGTGGGCGGCGCCTGGATGCCGGTCCCGGACAGCTCCTTGTGCAAGTTGATCGCCCAGTTGCGCAGCGCTGCCGCGGCGGCGTTGATGTTGCCGACCTCCGCCACGGGGTCGATGCAGCCGGCGCCTGTGGTGTAGAGCAGGGTGCCCGCGCCGGCCTCGCGCATGGCGGGCAGCAGCGACTTGGGTGGCGGTGATCGCGCCGTCCAGCTGGAACTCCATTTCGTGCTGTACGTGGGACGGGTCCCTCTGGCTCGGGGTGGTCAGGACGGTGAAGCCGAAGGTACCCACGGGGGAATGCTCCAGGACATCGATGCCGCCGAACCGTGCAGCGGCGTCCTTGAGCGCCTGGGTGAGCGCGTCGCGGTCGAGGACGGCCGCAGGAAATGCACGGCGGTGATGCCCTCGGCGGGCTGCGAGAGATCGGCGCATCCGGCTCTCCAGTGCCTTTTCTTTCTCATGAGTTCTGCCGCGAGGGGCGTCCGCTGAAGTGGATTCCTTCGCGGCAGACACGGCAGACGACCAGGGTTTTCCGACGACGCGCAGCCATCATCAGAGCCCAGGCGGGCCTGGCAGCCCGCCCCCGGACGTTCAGGTCGTTCAGGTGCCAGATGTGATGCACTTCGATACCGTCATGAGACCCGCACATCTCGCAAGTTTCAGCAAGCAGGCGCTTCACAATCTCGTTGCGTCCACGGTTCCAAACCTGCGCCGGTTGATCGTCGAGACTTCCAACCCGTCGGCTAGCGGCGCGCTGCCGGGCGCGACCCACCCAGACCCCAGCTCTCCGCAAGACGGCTTGGACCTCGTCGGCCGACGGGCCGAGCGCAAGAAGGCCGCATACGCCCTGGTCCACGATCTGCTCGCCCAAGGCCACTCACGCCGGGCGATCGCCCGGCACCTGGGCTGGGGCCTCGACACCGTGCTCCGATACGCGACCGCCGCACGATGGCAGGACACCATCTCCTGGTCGCCGACTCCACCCAGCTCGGCAAGCGGGCGTTCGCCCGGGTCTGCGACGTCACCGCGATCGCCGTGCTCATCACCGACAAGGACGCGCCGGACGAGCTCGTCGAGCGGCTCACCGCGCAGGGCGTCGAGGTGCAGTGCGTCTGACGCCAGCCGGGCGACCCCGCTGGGCTGAACATTGCGTGGGTGAGGCTGCGTGTTTCTGCTCGTTACTGCAGTTCTCTTGTCAACTCTGCGCATTGCTGCCTGGATATACCTCGCAACGGTTCTGGATCAGCCGCCCCCGCGGCCCAACGAATCAATGAGGTTACCTCCGTGATATCACCCCTCGCCCGGCGACTGCGCACAGCTGCCGTCGGCTGCGGCTCGCTCACCCTCACGCTCGCCGGACTGGTGGCCGCGGCCCCCGCCGGGTCCGCGGCCGCACCCGCGGACACCGCCGCGCAGTACCCGAACTACGCGCCCACCCCGCCCATGGGGTGGAACGACTGGTCGTACTACCAGTGCAACATCGACGAGAACACCATCCTCGGCAACGCCCGGGCCCTGGTGAGCAGCGGCCTGGCCGCCAAGGGCTACGACACGGTCACCACTGACGACTGCTGGATGGCGCGCTCCCGCGACAGCTCGGGCAACCTCGTCTCCGACCCGGTGAAGTTCCCGCACGGCATGGACTACGTCGGTGTCCAACTCCACGCTATGGGGCTGAAGTTCGGTATCTACGAGGACGCGGGCACCACCACCTGCGGCGGTTACCCCGGCTCTCTGGACCACTGGCAGCAGGACGCCGACCTGTTCGCGAAGTGGGGCGTCGACTACGTCAAGCTCGACGGCTGCAACGTGCCGACCAAGCCCGGCGAGACCGACGAGCAGAGCTACCACGACACGTACTCCGCGTGGAGCCAGGCGATGCTCAACACCGGCCGCCCGATGGTCTTCTCCGTCTCCGCACCCGCGTACTTCCAGGACGGGCCCGACTGGGACAAGGTCATCGGCTGGTCCGCCCAGGTCGGCAACCTGTGGCGAGAGGGCGCCGACGTCGCCCTCGGCCAGGAGAGCCCGGCCGCCAAGTGGAGCTCGCTGAAGTACAACTACGCCTACAACGTGGCCCTGGCCGACCTTCAGAGCCCGGGACGCTGGAACGACCCGGACTTCCTGCTCGCCGGCGACTCGGGGCTGACCCGCGACGAGATCCAGAGCCAGATGTCGCTGTGGTCGGTGATGGCCGCGCCGCTGATCTCCAGCACCGACCTCACCCACCTGTCCGCTGACGCCCTCGCCGTCCTCGGCAACCGCGACGTCATCGCGGTCGACCAGGACCCCAAGGGCCTGCAGGGCCGCATCGTGCAGCAGGGCGACGGCTACGACGTGCTGTCCAAGCCGCTGGCCAACGGCGACCGCGCAGTCGCGCTGTTCAACAAGTCCGACTCCGCGCTGACCATCAGCACCTCGGCCGCCACGGCGGGCTTCGGCCACGGTTCGTCCTTCGTCCTGAAGGACCTGGTGACCAAGCACGTCACGCGGACCACCGGGACCATCGCGGCCGACGTCCCGCCGCACGCGAGCGTGCTCTACCGGGTCAGCGCCGGCGGCGACCTGTTCGTGCCGCCCGCGACCACGGTGACCTGGAAGGACGTCAGCACCGCCGACCACCCCGGCACCTACACCGTGGGCCTGACCGACCTCGGCCCGACCGGCCTGTCCGACACCAGCGTGTCGCTGACCGCCCCGGCCGGCTGGACTGTCACCCCCGCATCCGTCCGCCTCAACCGGGTCGCCCCCGGAAAGACCGCCACGGCGAAGGTCACCCTCACCGCGCCCGAGGCCGCGCCCGGCACCACGGTCAGCACCATCACCGCGACCGCGCACTACGTGGCGGGCCCGGCCGGCCGGGACTCCGTCAGCGGGCCGCTGACGATCACCACGGTCGTGCCGTACCCGACGCTCGCCGACGCCTTCAACAACGTCGGCGCCACGCTGGAGAGCGACACCGCGCCGGGCAACCTCGACGGCGACAGCAACAGCTACTCCGCCGACGCGCTCGCCGCGGCCGGCGCCACCCCCGGCGCCACGATCACCGCCAACGGCCTGACCTTCACCTGGCCGACCGCCGCGCCCGGCACCCCCGACAACGTGGAGACCGGCGGCCAGGTCGTCGAACTCACTGGCCAGGGAAGTGCGCTGGCGTTCCTCGGCACCGAGACCGGATTCACCTCCGGCCAGGTCGTGGTGACCTACACCGACGGCACGACCAGCACCGGCACGCTCGGCTTCCCGAACTGGTGCTGCTCCACGACCACCGACTACGGCGCGCAGACGGTCCTCACCATGGACCACCGCAACACCCCTGCGGGCCCGGCCAACTTCGGGGTGAGCTACCGGGTGTTCTCCAACACCGTCCCGCTCACCGCCGGCAAGACCGTGCGCACCGTCACCCTGCCCAACCAGCCCGCGATCCACGTCTTCGCCCTCGCGGTCAAGCCGTAACGGGCGTGCCCGGCCCCACCCGGCGTGATCCGCCGGGTGGGGCCACTGCGGGGACCGGACGCAGGCACCACGCGTCTCGGCGCAGCTGGTCCGGATCGGTGATGGTGTCCTTGCCGATGCGCCCGGACGCCGTGCCATATTCCCGGCTCAGCTGGTTCTCGGCGTTATCGGCGACCAGGGGGTGCCGGCCGGGCCGGACGATCAGGTTGATCAGGTGCCTCAGGTCCGGCGCTCGGGTGCGGTGGGTCCGCCCATGCGCAATGCGCCTTCCTATTCACGTGCTGTTTTGTCGGTGGCGGGATGTCAGGACAGCTGCGGCCCGGGGCCCGCCAACTTGAAGTCCCGAGCGGTGGGCTGTGGGGCGGCCTGGGACGGCAACCCAGCGGCGGCCAGGATCTGCCGGGCCATCTCCTGGGGGCTGTGCTGCTCGGTATCGAAGACCAGCAGGGTGCGGTGGCGGCGGTCGACGTGGTGCAGGCGCAGCCCCTCCCTGCCGCTGTCGGCCTCCAACACGCCCAGCAGCCGCCGGTACTCCGGCGCGAGCACCAGAGCCGTGACCCCCTCGCGCCACTTGGGAACCACCGATCCGTCCACGGGCGCCTTCACCGGGACCGGAACCGGTGCCGGCTGGACCGGCTCCTGCGGCACAGCACCCGCGGTCAGGGCCTCGACCAGTTCCGCGAGCGCGACGACCCGCCGTTCCAGCACGGCTTCTGCCTCCGCCAGCTCGGCCAGAACCCGGCCCGCCTCGGCACGCATTTCCTCCACCCGCACCCGAGCAGCCGACTCCCGAGCCTCCAACAGCCCCATCACCGACGGCACCTGCATACCTCCCCGACGAAACAACACGACGTGTCGTCCCTGCCGCAGAACTGTCGACATCATGCCTGAGCAGCGAAAACGCAGCGATCACATTCGGAAAGACAACAGCTTCTAAGGTCGCTTTTTTAGGATCTCAATCGTTTTCGCCTGTTCCGCGGTGAGCTTCCGGAGCCGCTGCAACTCCTCGTCCCGGCCGTCCGCGTCCCGCTCAGCCACTGGTGGGGCCTCGGCGGCCCGGGCCTTCTTAACCCATCCACGCAGACACTCCGAGCTGATCCCGAGTTCGCGGGCGACGTCGGTCACCGTCCGCCCGGACGACCGCCCGATGCCCTTCCGTGTGAATGTTTGATTCTGCGTGAAGTCGCGTGTTTGCAAGCAAGTATTGACACTCCTCGACTGGAGGCGCCATAGTCCTCCGCAGACAAGGGACTGCAGGGTTCCGGCGAACGAAGAAAAGTGCCTACTGGTGCGGTGCCTGTCGGTGCACGGCTCTTTCGGGGCCAAGTAGGAAGCTTTCGGCACACTTATTGTCAGGTGCATGGCGACACGTCAACCGGCGTGTTCTGTCACCGGGCTCAGTACTGCAGGCCCGAAAGGACGCCTCTGAGCATCCGTGTCGCGAAGTAACGGGAAACAGGCTGGTCGTCGGCCCTGGAGCCCAGGCAACAGAGCCACCTCAGACATACCGCGAGCACTGTGGCGTAGTCGTTAGTGCCTGCGGCCCTCATCCGAGAAGGCTGGCCAACCGGTCACGACCAGGCTCGACTTCAACACCCCCTTGAGGAGAATCAGATGAAACGAGCGTTGACACGCACTGTGGTAGCAGCCCTGGCTGCACTCGTCCCGTTCATCGCAGCACCTGACGCACAGGCACAGACCTTCGGCGGGAACGAACTCCTGTCGTGGTCCATCAGCGGGGCTCCCAGCGGGGGACTGACATCCCTCAACTTCCCGATCACCGTGAACACCGGCACCGCCCATGTAGCAGGGACCTACTTCGCGATGCAGTACGGGTTCACCGGGCAGAGCGACATTGGGTACGCAGGACTGCAGCCGCGGCCGGATGCGAACGGGCACCAGCGCCTGCGTGGGGTGTTCTCCTCCTTCATCAGCGGCGCGACAAGCACCCACGCCAACTGTTCGGACGGGGCTGACGGCGGCGCCGGCGTCAGCTGCGGAGTGGACTTCGACGCCGTGTACGGCCACACCTTCCGCGTTGTGGTCGCACAGGCCGGCACGGACACCTGGTCGGGCACCGTCGTCGACACCAACACCGGACAGCAGATCCCCATCGGCACCTACAAGTTGCCCGCTGGCTCCGGCAACCTGAAGGCCTCACAGGTGGGTTTCATCGAGTACTACGACGTGCCCAGCTGCGACCAGCAGCAGCGGTACGACGTCACGTTCGGCGGACCGTCCTCCGGCTCCCTGTCCGGCACAACCACGTGGAGCCAGGAATACGGAGAGTGCGCCGGCTACGGCAGCACCAACGTGACCACGGTCGGCACAGGTGTGCGCGTGACCCGCGGTAGCGTGGGTTAGCACGCCGGGCAGGGCTTTGCAGTTGGTCCTTGGGATGATTTCGGGGCGGCTGGAACCTGATCGGGCTGATGGCTTGGCAGGGGCGGCCTCGCTGAGGCCGCCCCTCGATCATGTGCCTGCTGTGGGAGAGGACGGGCAGCGCCGCCGGAGGGACCGTGGCGGCGAGGGCACGCGGCTGCAGGTGGACGGGCATGAGAGGCCAGGCCAGCGCGGCGATCTCGACCAGATCCGACCGGATCGTGAGGGCGCTGGGACCCCGCTCTCGCGCACCCCCGTTAGGGTGCCGAGGTGACTTGGATCGAGCGTGTGATCGAGCGGGAAGGCGTGCGACTGGTCTGCCGGGACTGGGGCGGCGACGGGCCGGCGTTGGTGCTGTTGCATGGACTGGCCGGTCATGCGGGCGAGTGGGATGCACTGGCAGACCCTCTGCGCTCGGCATATCGGGTGGTCGCATTCGACCAACGCGGTCAAGGTGCCAGCGACCGCTTCCCTTCTGACGTATCCCGGGATGCCTTCGTTGAAGACATCGTTGCCGTAGCAGACCAATTGGGCCTGGAGCGCGTTGTTCTTGTCGGACAGTCGATGGGCGGACACGCGGCCATCCTGGCCGCCTCGAGGCATCCTGAGTTGATCCGCGCGCTGGTGGCCATCGAAGCCGACGTGAGCGGCCCCGACCTCGAATGGCCGGCTCATATCCGCCGGTGGTTCGACTCGTGGCCGGCCTCCTTTCCCTCGCGCGATGCTGCCGTCCAGTTCTTCGGCGGCGGAGCGATCGGCATGGGCTGGGCGGATGGCCTGGAGGAGCGCGGTGGGCAGTGGTGGCCCCGCTTCGACCGGGACGTGATGGTCCAGTCCGTGGCGGATGCTGCCCAACACTCCTTCGCGCACGAGTGGCAGCGCATCACCTGCCCCACTCTGCTCATCCTCGCCCAGTCGAGCTTCATCTCGCCTTCACGGGTCGCTGATCTAATGCGCCGACGCGTCCCGACCGTGTCTGTCAGCATTCCTGGAACCCGTCACGACCTGCACCTGGAGCAACCCGCCATCGTGTATGACCTGATCTCCCCATTCCTCGCCGGTCTTTCTCCATAGGTTTGCGTTGGGACCTGTGAACCCGATGGGGAACTCACAGCCGAAAGTTGACCTGTACGCCGCTCTGGCCTTTTCCTGTGCTCGTCACCACCACGCGATGCTCGGCATTGCCCACCTGCACAACCTGGGCCTTCCCCCGTGAAGGTGGGCACGCGGTTATTGATCACGCGGCGAGCGTGAGTTTAGCGGTGTGGTGTCGGTGTTCGTATTCGTTGGGGCTGAGGTGGCCGTTGGCGGAGTGCCGGCGGCGGGTGTTGTAGCGGGTCAGCCAGGCGAAGACGGTCCTGCGGCAGGTATCGGAGTCGCCGTACTCGTGGACGCCCTGGAGGGTCTCGCGTTTCAGGGAGGCGTGGAAGCTTTCGCAGGCCGCGTTGTCGGCGCTGGTGCCGACCGCGCCCATCGACCGTGTGACCCCGAGTTGGTCGCAGAGGCCGGCGAAGGCCCGGGATCCGTATTGCTTGGACCCAGCCGCAACCCGCGCACGCGTACCGGCCATCGAGACCCGCGATCTGTGTCCCGCACCGAGCGCACCCTATATAGGTGATCTCGGGATGCGCCAGAGACATCTCAGGCCGGCCCGGCCATTCCAATTCCGGCGCAATCGCCATGATCGGAAGCTACCTGCATAGACGGTGACGTCAGGTACCAAAAGCGACACCACCACACCCTCTCTACAGACGCCAGGAAACCCTTACTTGCAGGCTTGCCCACAGCTGGCAGAGGCTTGCCCGGGGGCCGGCGGCAGGCTTGCCCACAGCCCGGCAGTTGCCGTCGGCCGCGAGCTCTTCGCGTCTTCTGTGCCACCGGCCGCGGGCGGTCGCTGAACCGGCCGGACACACCACGGCCTCCGCCAGGAGGACGCCGGTCACGGGGCGCGGTGCACGGGGACGTACAGGCCCCCGGCTTTCGGCTCAGAGTGAGGCCGGAACGGGAAGGGCCTGTTCGCTCCAGACTGTCTTGCCTTCCGCGGTGTAACGGGCTGACTGATCCGGCACCCCTGCTCAACCCATCAAGCAGGGTTGTGAGCTGCTGTCGACCGTGCCCGACGGCAGGCTGGCGGGAGTGCGAGGAAAGCGCCGTCGTGCCTCAGGCGGAAATGTCAGACAAGGCTCAGCTGAGCTCGCGGATGAACTCCTTTGCCCGAGGCCATTCGCCATAGCCGGACGCAGGGTTGAGGTGTCCGACCGGGCCGAGATCCACGAAGCGGCTCCCCCATGCTCGGGCGAGATCGGCGACGCGGTCGACACCGGCTAGGGGGTCGTTCGTGCTTGCCACGACGATGCTGGGGAAGGGTAGGCGCGTCCGCGGCGTCGGCGTCCATCCACTTTCGCGCAGGACTTCCAGGGTGGGGTAGCCCTCCGGCAGCGGCGTGTCGAAGTCGGGCGGCGCTGCCAGCAGCGCGCCCTTGACCGGACGCCGATGTCGTTGCGCCCAGTGCACGGTGGTCATCACCCCCGCGCTGTGGGCGACCAGCACGATCGGTCCGGAGGTGTCCGACAGCGTCTCGTTCAGCGCAGCGACGTGGGCGTCGCAGCTCAGCCTCTCGTCTGTCAACGGCGGAACGGTGCGCGCGTCTGCGACCTTGTTGGCGAGGATGGTCTGCCAGTGGTCCGGCGCGTGATCGCGTAGCCCGGGGACGAACACGACCGTCGACTGTGCGGTGATGCTCATGACTGAAACTCCGGGGACTTGAGCACCGTGTCAGGGAGCAGGCCCAGGCGGCGCAGATCCTTTTCGTAGAAAGACTTGCCGATGATGAAGGCCGTGCCGCCCGCGAGCGCGACGAGCGGGACCACCTGCAGTGCGCCGAGCAGGCCCAAGTGGTCCGCGAGCATGCCTGTCACCGCGGGCCCCGGGGCCAGTCCGAGCAAGCTATTGGCCAGAGTGAGGGTGGCGAAGGCCGTCGCCGCGAGGGCCGCGGGGGTCAGATTCGCCACCATGGCGGCCGCCGGGCCGGCGGTGCCGGCGGCCACCAGGGTCCCGGTGGCGATCAGCACGAGCTGCAGCAGGCCGGCCGGCAGCTGGAATCCGATCATCAGCAGAACGAGCGACGTAAGACTGCAGGCGATCGCAACGGTCCACTTCCGGGCGGCGGCCTTCCGGCTGAGGCGGTCGGCGACGATCCCGCAGAGGATCATGCCGGTTCCGCTGATCAGCGCGAAGACCCCGGCGGTCAGGCCGGCTTTCGCGGGAGGCATGGCGTAGTAACGGTTGAGGAAGCTGGGCATCCAGGCGAGCAGGGACATCGCGATGAACAGCTGCAGTCCGCTGCCGATGTAGGCGCAGATCACAGAGACCGTGGAGAACAGCCGCGGCAGCTGGGTCCGAACGGGGGCGCGTTCGCCGGACTTGGCGCTGTTACGGGTGGAGGCCGGACCCAGCCTCTTCTCCGTGACCACGATGCCGTAGATCGCGGCCAGTACCAGCCCGAAGATCCCCATCGCGCCGAACGCCCAGCGCCAGCCGTGCTCCTGGGCGATGACGCCGCCGATCGAAACGCCCAGCACGGATCCGAAGGAGCCTCCGCCGATGAATGCACCGGAGAGCGTGGCCCGCCGGCTGATGGGGAAGACGCTGAGGACCACCGCGATGCCGACGCTCCCGTAGGCCGCCTCTCCGACACCGACCATGAACCGGCCCAGGAACATCTGGCCGTAGCTCGCGGAAACGGCGCAGCCGAGAGTCGCCAGACTCCACACCGTCGCGGCGATGACCAGGCTCTTGACCCTGCCCCAGCGGTCCGCCAGGAGCGACAGGGGGAAGGTGAGCACACCGACCATCACGGCCACGATGCCGGTGAGAGAACCCAACTGGGCATCGGAGAGCAGCCACTCCGCCTTCAGCATAGGAAAGACCGCATTGAGGACCTGCCGCGCCATGTAGTCGGACAGCATGAGCCCAAAACTCAGGGCGAACACCAGCCAGGCATAGCTGCGGGAAACCGCCGGTATGACGGGAGACGTCTCCGGCACGGCCGTGTCGGCAGTGTGAAGTCCCATGGGCGTCACCTTTCTTCTTCACTAATCGGGGCTCAGAAGGGTCTGTCGATTCCGGCGCGCTCTCTTGCGGACGGCGAGCCATTTGGCCTGGACGGCGTAGTGCTGCGTAGAGCGGTTGTCCCAGATGGCCACGCTGTTCTTTTGCCAGCGCCGGCGCACCTGCTACTCGGGGACGGCTGCCTTCCTGATCAGGTAGTTCAACAGGTTGGCGGCGCCGGGCGCGTGTTCCAGGCCGAAGCTACGAGTGCATGGTCAAGGCATTGACGAAGAGGATCTGCTCGCCGGTCTCCGGGCGGGTGCGCACTGCTGGGTGCTCCGGGTCCGGGTACCTGGCCTTCAGTTGGTGGCGCTGCGCCATCGGCATGAAGGCGCCGAAGGTCGCCTCGATGCTGTGCCGCGCGCAAGCCGCGATCGGCTTCTGGATGTGCTCGGGCAGCCTACGGTAGGCGTCTGCCCTGTTGACCCAGATCGTGTCACCCCCCTCAGGCGTCTCCACGCAGGGCAGTACCGCACCCGTCCCGTCGCGCTGGAGCGCGTTCTCATAGCGCTGAGGCTTGCTGTCCACGTCCTGGCGCGGCGGACATGACCCGCTCCGTGCTGTAGGCGCCCAGCGGGCTGCCTGTGTAGGTCACACGGTCACCCTCGGCGGCGTGCGTCACACCCTCGAGCCTCCACGCCGAGCCCTGCGGGCAGCGGAGTCGGGTACAGGCCGGTCCGGAAGTAGGCGTCGGCGAAGTTGAGTCGGACAGCGACGTGCCGGATCGTACGCCCGGGCCCGGGTCGCCGGCCTTCTCCCCCCGCAGGACTTCGGGGCCGCCGGTTTCGTGGAAGCCAATGGCGTGTGCCATGACTTGCTCCCTTTGCTCGTGTGTGGGGCGGCGGCCGCGGGATCAGTCCACGGGCCGCCGCCAGTGGGGTCGGGTCGGGTCGGGTCAGCTCTTGACGTCGCGCAGCATGAAGCCGCGCTGGCCGGGGCGGCGGTTGGGCACCATGCCGAGCTGGGCCAGGGTCTCGTCCGCGTCCGAGTACCATTCGCCGATCTTGTAGATCTCCTTCGCCTCCTGCCCGGTGGCGATCTCACGGCCGAGCGCGTTGGCGACCTGGACCATCTGCTCGACCTGCTCCACGGAGGACATCCGCTCGCCCTTGCGCCGCCACAGGTTGTCCTCGTTGCCCACCCGCACGTGCGCACCCAGGGCGATGCCGATCGCGTTCATTGGTGCCACCGCGCGCATGGATGCCTCGATGGTGAGCACGGCGCCGTCCGGGACCCGGCGGATGAACTCCATCAGGTCGGCCGGGTGCCGGCCGGCGAGCCCGCCGCCGATGGCGACGTAGTTGAGTACCAGCGGCCCACTGTAGGTGCCCTTGCGGATCAGCCGCTCCACGGTCTCCAGTTGCGCCATGTGACCGAGCTGGAAGTGCGGCTGGATGTCGTTGGCGCGGAGCCGCTTGAGGTGTTCCAGGTAGAAATCCGGCCCGGCCTCAACCACCATGTCGCGGTAGGCCTGGTAGTACGCCGGCTTGGCGATGGAGGTGCCCTCGATGTCCTCGTCGTCGAAGAGCTCGACGATGTTCATCTGGGCGGTGTTGATCGCGATCGTCACCTGGTCCGGCCGAGGGGTGACCTCGGCCAGCATGTGGCGGGTGTCGTAGCTGAGCCACTTGGCGTCGGAGCCCTCGTCCTCGGGGGCGAAGGAGATAGAGCCGCCGATCTGCAGGACCATGTCCGGCACGGCCTCGCGCAGCCGGGCCATCAGCTCCTTGAACATGGAGATGCGCTTGGAGCCGTGGCCGTCCAGCTCACGCACGTGGATGTGCAGCACCGTGGCGCCGGCGTTGTAGCAGTCGACCGCCGCCTGCACGTGCTCGTCCATGGTGAGCGGGAGGTCGTCGGCGTCACCGGGCAGCCACTCCGGCCCGTAGGGGGCCGCCTGGATCACCAGTTTCTCCTGGTTCTCCGGATACAGGGAGTCGTCGAGGAAGTGCACGGTCCATCTCCTTTGTTGTGTGGGTGATCACTCGCCGCGTGCATCGCTGTCTGCAGCGCACGGCCGGGGGGCTTGGCGAGGAGCGGAGCGAAGATTGCAGACGGGGTGCCCCGGGTTCGCTGGGTTGTTCGGATACGATCAGCGGTTCCCGGAGGGGGATGCGGCTGCGGGCAGGGTTGCTACTCGTCCTTGAAGGCCGGCGGTCTCCCTTGGGTATGGCAACGTTAAGGGCCGGTTACGCCGCATGCTTGACCGCACGTGGCAGCTGACTTACCACTTGGGGACAAAAGTTCCGCTGGCGTCGCTCCAGCCTCAGGCTGGGCCACCGAGAGGATCGAGCTAACGGTCACGGCCACACCGGAGATCGATCTGTCCTGGACCGCGAGGCCGACGGGTCGCAGTACGGGGGCTGCGCGATCGAGTTGCCGGCTGCGCGCAGGATCGCTTGTGGGCACCTGTGCGGCGGCTGTCCCGGTTACTTTGAGTCGGCCACAGCATCGGCCGAGCGCAATTCGCGCTTGAGGATCTTGCCGCTAGCGTTCATGGGCAGGACGTCGCGGAACTCGACCTGACGGGGGTACTTGTAGCCGGCCATGATTGATCGGGCCCAGGTGATGAGGGCGTCCTCGGTGATGTCCGCGCCGGGGGCGCGAACGATGTAGGCCTTGATCTCCTCGCCGTGACTGTCGTGGGGGACCCCGACGACAGCGGCCAAGCTGACGGCGGGGTGGGAGAGCAGGACCTCTTCGATTTCACGGGGGTAGACGTTGAAACCACCGCGAATGATCATGTCCTTGGCGCGGTCGACGATGTAGAGCCAGCCGTCCTCGTCCCGGGAGGCCAGGTCGCCGGTGCGCAACCAGCCGTCGCGCATGACCTCTGCGGTGGCCTCAGGGCGCTGGTAGTAGCCCTTCATGACGTTGTGTCCGCGGACAATGATCTCCCCGGTTTGCCCGGGTTCGACCGAGGTCCAGTCGGGCGCGACCAGGTCGATCTCCACGCCCCAGACCGGTCGGCCGATGGACCCGGGCCGCGCCTTGGCCCCGAGCGGGGAGAAGGTCGCCAGCGGGCTGGTCTCCGAGAGTCCGTACCCTTCGCGAACCACCAGGCCGCAGGTCTTCGCGAACTTGCGGTGGATCTCCACAGGAAGCGCCGCGCCGCCGGAAATGGCTATTCGGAGGTTCTTCGTGGCGACGGGCAGGTCCATGTCAGCGATGTCTTCGTTGAGCAGGGCCCAGTACATGGTCGGAACGCCCGCAAAGAAGGTCACCTCGTGGCGCTTCATCAGGGTAAGGGCGCCTCGGGCGTCGAAACGCGGCATGAGGACCAGGGTTGATCGCGAGGCGAGTCCGACGTTCATCTGCACGGTCTGGCCGAAGGAATGGAAGAGCGGCAGGCTAATGAGGTGGACCTCGTGCTCCCCCTCGCCGAACAGCTTGTGGCAAGCCAGCGCGTTGAACGCCATGTTGGCGTGGGTGAGCTCGGCGCCTTTCGGTCGACCAGTGGTGCCGGAGGTGTAGAGGATGACCGCGCTGTCGCCGGGCTCGGTCACCACCGTGTCGAACGCACTGGGCTGGTCCGTGAGGACGTTGGCGATGGTCTCGGCTCCCTCCAGTGAGGAGGCGGCCTTGCCTGCCGCCTCCTCACTGGTCATCAGGAAGAAGTGCTCGCACCCGTCCGTGTCGCCGAATGCGGCCCAGCCTTCGCGGCCCAGCGGGAGTTCCGTGCCGCCTTCGAAGCAGAAGTAGGCCTTCGCATCGGAGTCTGTGAGGTGGTAGGCGATCTCACTGCTCTTGAGCAGCACGTTGAGCGGAACGACCACGGCCCCGGCCTTGAGGATCCCGTAGTAGACCGCTGGGAACCACTCCACGTTGGGGCACGACAGCGCTACCTTGTCACCCTTGGCGATCCCCCGTGACACGAGGAGGTTGGCCACCTGGCCAGCCATCGCATTGAGCTGGCGATACGTCAGCTGGTGCTCGCCCGAAACGATCGCCAATCTGTCGGGGACGGCCCGGGCGGTGTCCTCCAACATGACGGCAAGGTTCAGCATTAAGAACTCCAGAGTCCTATTGGGCAGGGATGATGGGCGCAGGCGTCGGCGATGCTGCACCTGTCGGGGGTCTTGGTGTGGCGCGCTGTTGCGGCACGCGCAGCCGGCGCGGAAGGCTGGGCCGTACTCGACGTGATGAGGCAGGGACGCTGGACCGTCCTCATAGCGGCGAGAACCGTGCAGCGCACTTGGCGCACGCGCTGCTGATCGAGGGGCATTGGCTGGGCTGTTGCAGCGTCGCCGAGGAGCTGCGCCGCTCGCCGACGCCGGGGATGGCCAGCCTTCGCTTCCTTGAGGATGGGCCCTGTGTTGTGGGCGCCTGACCTCCGGCCCCGGTGACTTGCCGGACTGGGTGACTAACCGATGTCGGACCGTGGCTGCTCGCGGGCAGCGAGCTCCTCGGCGAGGATCGGGACGCCGATGTTGCATGCGTGGATGCCCACCAGCGTCGTCAACTTGAGGACGTCGAGGATTTCCTCACGGGAGGCTCCGAGGTCCAGTGCCGCCCGGATGTGGCGGCGTACACCGGGGCTGTACATGTGAGTGGCGGCCGCGTCCAGGGCAATGCAGAGAAGCTCGACGAGCTTCGGCTCCAGCACCCCGCTCTGCCAGGGTTGCATTCCCATGGCCATGAACTGCTCGGTCCAGGCCGGGTCCCACTCATGTAGTTTGTCCCACTTTGGATTCCACGCACCGCGGGCACGCATCTGGTCCACGACCGGCGTGTCTACGAGCGCGGCAGGGGCCCCTTCGGCATCGGTATTCATTTCTTCAACTCCCTTTCTCGACTTCTACTGTGATCACGATCGATACCGAAGCGGCAGCGTTCGCCAGGCCTTTCTCATAGGTCCGCGAGCCCGACAACAGTGCGCTGCTACGCCGAGGCCGAACATCGGCATTACGGCGAGAGTGGCCGGAGGCCGAAGGTGTCGGAGAGCTATCCGGTCAGAACCAGCCCGACGGCCAAGCCGACGGACTCCGGATGCGGGCCACCACGCCGGTCGCGGTGGACCGTATAGAGGGGCACGCCGTCGACCACCACCGCGGGGTGGTGCCAACCGAACACCATCGCGAAAGCCCACCAGCCCGAGCGCCGGGAGACGAGATGCGTGACCGACCGGAGGCGTCCAAAACCAGAGGTTGCTTGCGTTTCCTCGATGGGCCCGTTCATGCACCTACTCCCTGCTCTCGCACCGTTCACGCGGGTGATGGCAGCATAGGCGCGACCACACATGAAAACTTGACCTTGCGTGGCGAAATAGTTAGCACTTCGTGGCATCGGAGACCTGCCCATGAGACCGCTTGTACGTAACGCGGCGCTGAACGGCTATCTGGCACTCACCCGCTCCCTGGCCGTCGACCCTCAACCGCTATTGAGATCGGCCGGCCTGGCCAACACGGACCTGGCCATTCATAACAAATGGATCCCCGCCGACGCGGTCGCCCAGCTCTTGGAGCTCTCGGCCGTCGTGACCGGCGAGGAAAACTTCGGGCTCAGGCTCGCCGAAGACCGGCGATTCTCGAACCTCGGCCCTGTCGGCCTCATCGCTCGCGATGAACCCGACGTGCGTAGCGCACTGGAAATGATCATGCGCTATCTGCACCTACACAACGAGGCACTCCACATCGGGATATCCGAGACCAACAGCCTTGTAACAGTCCAACTGCGTATCGTCCTGGGCACGCCCACGGAATGCCGTCAGGCCATCGAACTGATCGTCGGTGCCTTCCACTGCATCATCCGCAGTCTCGCCGGCTACACCTGGAATCCTGTCACCGTCTGTTTCATGCACCACGCACCGAACGACCTCGCCACGCACCACCGCGTCCTGGGTCCCTCTATCCGCTTCGGTGAGGAGTTCAACGGCATCATCTTCTACGCTGACGACCTCGACGCCCCGAATACACTGTCCGACCCCCTCCTGAGGCCCTACACCAGGCAGTACCTCGAAGCGGTCGCGCTACCCCGCCCCACAGCCGACGTCGACCGCATTCGGAATCTCATCGAGGCGCTGCTCCCGACCGGACGCTGCTCCCTCCAGCAGGTGGCCCACAGCCTGGGCGTCGACCGAAAGACCGTGCACCGGCACCTCGCCAGATCCAATGAGACGTTCTCGTCGGCCCTCAACTCCACCCGCATACATCTGGCCCAGCAGTACGTCGGACAGCAGAACCGCCCCCTGACCCAGGTCGCGGAACTGCTCGGCTTCTCTGCCCTCAGCGCTTTCTCCCGTTGGTTCCGCGGCGAGTTCGGCTCAAGCCCTAGAGCCTGGCGGGTCACCCGCAATCACGAAGTGAATCGCCCCGGGTCGAATGGAAGCTCGACTCTCGAAGAGGATTGAGTCATGACACGTCCCTCCCCTTACCCCCAATGCCGCGTAGTTGGCATCGAAATTTCGTGACGGCCCGTTGGTTTGCCCGGCGGGCTATTTCGTCCGTCTGTGCCGGTTGTGGGCGTGTTGGTGGCTCGGCTGTCGCGTCGGGTGGGCGCCGGGTTCCACGGCTCCGGTGATTGATCAGACCCGAGCTGACCGAAGCCCGACACGCCGCGATCGACTTCACAGTGGCCCCGCACGCACGGGGTGACGTGGACTGGGTGGCGGCCGGCATCGCCGATCAGGACGTGCTGCACCGGCCCGTGACCTCCGCCCATCCTCTACGGCGCCGCGCCGCGGCCCCATCTGCTACCCGATCTCCTGCGGCTTCTGGCCGAGGACGCGGACGTCCTCGTGCGCACCCACCTGGCCGTGTACCACCCCGACACCCCGGAGAAGGTCCTGATGAGCGTGTACGCATAGCTCGGCGGGATGTTCCCGCTACGCGGACCATCTACCGACAGCTGGCCGTCCGCGCCCCCGCCGCCGGCCCCGATCTGATCGAGCGGCTCAGCCACGACCCGGACGTCTGGACGCGCCAGGCGGCAGCCCGCCGACCCGAGCCTGCCGCTCCCCCGGCTCCTCGAGGCCCTCGCCCTGCCCGAGCGGGCCTCCAGCGCGGGTGCCAAACCCGGCCCTCCCCCCGGAAAAGATGGCCGTGGTCATGGACGAGGCCGGGGTACCCACATGACGACGGGCGCCCAGCGCGACACTGCCGAAGCTCGGGGCCGATCTGCACCTGGAGCTGACCGGTGCGGGCAGTCGGCGGGCGGTGCTGACCAGGGCGTTGCGCGAGGTGCTACGGAGCGGCCGACTGGAACCCGGGACGCGGCTGCCGCCGTACCGGTCGCTCGCCGCCGATCTGGGTCTTGCCCGGAACACCGTGACCGACGCGTACGCCGAGCTGGTCGCCAAGGGATGGCTGACCTCCCGCCAGGGTCCGGGACGCGGGTGGCCCGCCGGGCGGTGACCACGGAAACGACTGGGGACGCGGCGGCAGGGGGCGACGATCGCCAGCACCCGGGCCCGGACCCCCTCGCTGTGCAGAGCACACCATGTCCCGAAGCTCATCACACCCTGTCCGGCAAAGCACGCTCTAACTGATCAGCACAGGCCACAGCCACAATCCCCGATCAGAAACACTCACCCTGGACAACACCGCCCTCGCCGAGCTGGGAGTGGAGTGGGCGTGACACCGGCCGCGGGCGGGCGCTGAACCCGCCGGACACACCACAGCCTCCGCCAGGAGGACGCCGGTCACGGGGCGCGGTGCACGGGGACGTACAGGCCCCGGGCTCTCGGCTCAGAGTGAGGCCGGAGCGGGAAGGGCCTGTTCGCTCCAGACTGTCTTGCCTTCCGCGGTGTAGCGGGTGCCCCATCGTTGGGCGAGTTGAGCGACGATGAACAGACCGCGTCCCCCTTCGTCGACCGTGCGGGCGTGGCGCAGTTGGGGGGAAGTAGCGGCGGCGTCGTGGACTTCGCAGGTGAGGGTGTGGTTCTTGATGAGGCGTAGTTGCAGGGGCGGGGCTCCGTAGCGGATCGCGTTGGTGATGAGTTCGCTGACGATCAGTTCGGCTGCGTAAGCGGTGTCTTCGTCCACGTTCCAGTCTGCGAGTGTCCGGCGGATGTGTCCACGGGCGGTGGCTGCTGCTGTGGGGTCCTGGTCAAGGAGCCAGGTGGCAAGACAGTGGGCGGGGAAGGGCCGAGTGCGGGCCAGGAGGAGAACGGCGTCGCCGGGACAGTCCTTGCTACGGAGGGTGCAGAGGATGTCGTCGCACAGGTCCTTAAGAGGACGGCCGGGTTGAGCAAGGACGTCGCGCAGGAGGGCGGAGGCACCGTCGGAATCGGCGGGGGGTGTGGGCAGGATCGCGGAGGTGTAGAGGGCGAGGATGCTGCCGTGGGGGAGGTCGGTGGTGGTAGCGGCGAAGGGCGGACCTTCCGCACTGCCCAGTAGGGGCCCCGGGGTGCTGTCCGGGATCTCGGTGCTGCTGTCGGGGCGGATGATCACGGGTGTGGTGTGCCCGGCCCGTGCGAAGGCGCACGTGCGGGTGACCGGGTCGTAGACCGCGTAGACGCAGCTCGCCGAGACCGGTTGCCGGTGCAGGGGGTCGCCGGGGGGAAGAGCCGCGCGCTCTGCTGCCAGGAAGACGGCGGTGTCGTTGAGGCGCGCGAGGAGCTCGTCGGGTTGCAGGTCCAGTGCGGCCAGAGAGCGGATGACGGTACGCAGCTGTCCCATGGTGGTGGCGGCTTGGATGCCGCGGCCGGCGACCTCGCCGACGACCAGAGCAGTGCGGGCGCCGGACAAGGGGATCGTGTCGAACCAGCCTTCCCCACCGCCGGTGCCGGGCACGTACAGATGGGCGGTCTCGACAGTGCCGTGTGAGTCGGGATAGCGGGGGAGCTGGTGGCGCTGGACCGTCGCGGCGATGGTGTACTCGCGGGTGAATCGGCGGGCGTTGTCGATACACAGGGCGGTGTGGGAGGCCACATCGGCAGCAAGGCCCACATCGTCCTCGTTGTAGGGATCGGACCCGCCGGTGCGGAAGACGCTCAGCACTCCCAGAGTCGTTCCGCGCAGAGCCAGTGGCGCCACGATGAGTGTGCGCGCCCCGGCTGCACGGACCGCCCTGGCCCTGGCGGGATGGGCGGCGAGCCACGGGCTGTCGGGACTCAGAGCCACGAGACGAGGACGGAAATCACTCAGGGCCTGCGCATAGGGAGGCAGCAAGTTGAGGGTCCGCACGTCACGCACCGGATGGGCCTGTACCTCCAGGCCGTCGCGGGCACGGATGGCGGCACGGCGCAGAGCAACATCCTGAGCCAGCGCCCCGGTCGGGGACTCCTCACCGCGTACCACCGCGTCCACGACGTCCACCACGGCGACGTCGGCGAAGCCGGGCACCAAGGCCTCCACCAGCTCCTGGCAGGTGGCGATCACGTCCAGGGTCCGTCCCACACGCTCGCGCACGGTGTTCAGGACACCCAGCCGCGCACGCGCCTGTTCCTGTTCCGTGACGTCGACCACCGTGACAGCCACTCCCAGGACCGTCCCCTGCGGGTCCTGCAGGCGGAACACCGACACTGACCGAATCTTTTCCCGCCCCTGTTCGGCCGCCAGCCGAATGCGGACCAGATACTCGCGCACGGGCACGCCGCTTTCCAGCACGCCACGGAGCATCGCCTCCACCTCGTCGGGCGCGGACATGCCTGCGTACGCCTCGGCGAAATGCAGCCCGACCAGGCCTTCAACCGCCACACCGCGCACGTTCCCCGTGGCGGTGTTGACCCGCACGACCCGCAGCTCCGTATCCAGAACCTGCAGCCCTACCGGTGACTGGGTGAACAAGGCATCCAAGATCGCCTCTCCCACCCAGCCACCCGCGTCCCCACCCGTCGGCGTCCGGCGCATCGCGTCCCCATCCACCACAAAGATCACCTCCGCCACCCAGACTGGCCCGACGCGGTGTGCCGATAGCCCGCCACGCCGCGTCAGCTACCCGAACAGCCCCCAGCACGACCACGGACCACCAGACGATCGGTGCTTCAACGGCCTCGCCCCGGCCGGCACTCGCAGAGCAACACGAGTTCAGCCCGGCGTCACCCACCGCGGCGACGACATCGGACGCTGGCTCACGCAGCAGGTACGGGACTGAGCGCGCCTGAACCCGGAACAGCAACACCGCCTGGACCAAGTGGGCGTGAAACCGGCTGTACAGCCCCCAGAAGACCGCAGCGCGAACCAACGCGAAGACTGCTGAGTAACGAAGGGCTCCGACGCCTTCACACGGGGCGTAGCGGCCCTCGCGCAGTACATCCAGCGTGAGGAGAAGACCGTAGTCGGACGGCAGCACGTCGAAGAAACCCCCGACAGCACCTCCGTACGCCTGGGCGTATTTCTGAGTAATCACAAGAGCCGCCGCGACCGCCTCGCTGAGGAACAGATCCGCACGCTGGCAGCCCTCGGGCTGGAGTGGGACAGCTGACGGAACAACGGCGATGCCGGCACGGGTGGCTTTGTCGGCGAGTTACGGGTTCTGGCACACATTCCGTGAGCAATCTTGAGTCCGGCTTCAACGGACCTGGTGACGCATGGTCCGTGCAGCTCCCAGGACGCGCGCTTCCTGCTGACGAGCGCTAGCAAGATCTTTCACGAAATGTGTGCCAGAACCGAGTTACGACAGCGCCTGTTGCCCGGCGCCAAGAGCAGGCTCCTCCCCGGGGAGGTTGGTGTCGCTGAGATTTGAGAGTGGCTGGATGCTTGCTTCGGGACCATGGTTGTGCTCTGCACGACGAGGGGGCCGGGTTGCTGCCGCAGTCCGAGGTCGATCTGTGCGCGGCGATCTCGCCACGCACCGGGCGGCTGGCAGAAGACCAGAACATGATCTACCGGAAGTCGTTCAGCCAATCGCCCTGGAGCAGGTCACGTACTCCGTTGAGGGCTGCTTCGGTACGGCCGCGGGCCAGAAGAAACATGCCATCGTCGTCGCGCAGGAGCACGTCATCGCCGAGGAACCAACGGGTGGGGTGCTCTTCCTCGCCCACCGGATAGGCCGGGAACGGCAGCCGGCTGCAGTTCTGTTCCAGCAGTTCAACGCCGTAGTCGTCGAAGTCGCTCAGGAAGTCGCAGCACTCGCCCTCGGCCTGCACGGATTCCGACAGCACGATCTCGATGAAGCACAGCGACAGCCGCTCCAGCCAGTTCTCCCAGCGTTCGGCAGCCTGGTCGGCCAAGTCGGTCTTGATGACAACGGCAGGGTCTTCGTCCATCAGCTTGTCGAGCAGGATTCCCCAGGAAGCAGCCCCCTGGTTCTCATGCCGGAAGACCAGGGCTTCCTTGGCCTCGTCCACATACAGCTGTGACGGGCTGAGCAGGACGTCATGGTTGCTGGTGAGGTCCTGACGGCGGCCGAACAGCCGATACGCCTCTCGCAGCACCAGCGGCAGCCGGATGCCGAGCCTCTCCTCCGCGGCCACGAGATCCGCCTCGCCCCACCCGTCCTCATCACCGAGCCCCTCCGACCAGTTCGCGACGAACCCGCGGATGAACTCCCAGGCACCCTTGCGGCCCTCAACACCCGCAGCGAGCGACCGCACCATATCGAACCCACGTGTCATGCCAGGACGGTATCGGCTCCACCCACGCAGCCCTCGGACACCTGCACAGAGCGGTCGACACGCCGCTCCTGGTGCTCCCAGAACTCAGCGACATTTCCACTCGGCCAGATCAACATCCGCCGCCGAAACTCAGCATCAAACGCCGTTCCCGACCGCCGTTACGGGCGATCTCACGGGAGACCGTCGACGGCGATCCGCCCAGCCGCCGCGCCAGTTGCCGGGCGGACTCACCGGCTGCGCTTGGGCCGGCACCCACGCGCGTAGGCAGCCGCGTCCGCGGACGCGGCACGGTAGGGCATCGTGGACTGCGACCCGATCATGCCCGCGGTGCTCGACGGCGCCACCCCCGATGTGCGAGACCTGCATGGAGACGTCGCCAGGGAACTGACGCCGCAGCCAGCCCGCGACGTCATGACGGTGCGCAGGTTCCACCTCGCCGCGTGCTCCAGGAGCGCGGCCTGCAGGAGCGCGAGGAAGGTGCCCGGAGCCCTATCTTGGGCATCGCCACAGGTCAGGGGTGAAACGCGGGGCGGTGTTTCACTGGCCGCGTTTCAATGCCACGGATCGATGTTGCAGCTCCAGCAGCGACGCGTAGCAGCGGACCGTCGTCGGAGAGAACCCGCGCACCACCCACGTCGACGCGAACGCCGCCGCGCACTGCGACTGGAAAGCCCACACATCCGGGACAGCCATGCCATCCACCGTGCGGGCGAGCCGAACACCGCCCGCCTCATGCCGACCACCGACGGGCGCACCGGCACCGGCACCCACGTCACCTTCCAGCCCACGGGCTCTTCACGGAGCGCCATCCGCACGGCCGCGGTCTTGCCCCGGCCCGGGTCGCCGAACACGCACACCGCGCCCTCCGCCGCCATCGCCTGCCCTTGGCGGAAACCAGCCTCAATACAGACATCGAATAGCGGTCTGCCCATGGAGGACATCAACAGACACCGGTCCAACGCCCACCGCCGCCGCTCGCCTCGATTAGGCCTTTGGTTAACTCGAACACCACCGGGTCGCTCTTTTTGTGCCTGCGGCCGCATGTGTCCCCTGCCGACAGACGCCCGGGACCAGCGGACCGGTCGACCCCGAGATGGTCAACCGCTTTGCAGGACAGGCCTAATCAGCTCGCTGAGGCCGCTTGCCGACGATATCGGCCAGCGAGGCCATGGTGGTCCGCGGGCGCCGTTCAAGGTCGAGTTCGGGGCGGAGAATCGGGCGGGCCAGGAGCCGGACCAGGACGCCGAGAGTGAACCCGTAGGCCACCACCAGCCCATGCCCGTTGGACTGGGCGAACCACAGCGTGAGGCCCAGGACCGGCACAGCGAGTGCAAGCAGCCGATGCTTCGGAGCGTCGGCTGGGGCGCTGACGCGCAGCAGGAGGGCTGCGGCCAGGGTCGCTGCGAGGAAGTAGGTGGCACCCGAACTTCCTGCGAAGTTGCGGGGGTCGGTACTGGCGCGATCGCCTTGACCAAATAGGGAATCAATGTATTGCGGCATGAGTATGCCCGCGGTGAAGAGCCCCACCATCAGTGGAGCGCCCCAGAACCACTCCGCCAGGGCGGCGATGACGGCGAGAGTGGCGATGTTCCACGCCGCTCCCAGGAAGCCGCCGTTCTGCATGAATACCGACGTGATCACACGCCACCAGCCTGATTTGGCGGGGTCGTTGTCGAACGTGCTCATCGCCCCCGACCAGCAGAGCTGGGTGATCACTGCGGCGATCGCGATCGCGGCCAGAGCGGCGGCGGCCCATGGAAGGCGGCGCCGGCCTATCGCGCCCTGGCCGATCAGAGCTTGGCCGGCTTTGAACATCAGCACCATCAGTCCCGCCGTGGTCACGTTGAAAAGCAGCGCGCTCATCGCAACCACCCCCCTTCTAACGCCGTTTGAAGTGTGCTCACAGTGAGACTAGCGCCGACCACGCCATGTTTCAAACAGTGTTAGAAAATTTCCGGTAGACTGGGCACCATGAAGCTCACCGCAGACCGGATCATCGACGCGGGCATGGCCGTGTTCGCTGAGTCCGGATACCACGGGTTGTCGATGCGACAGGTGGCGGAGCGACTCAACGCGTACGCCGGAAGCCTCTACTACCACGTGCCCAGCAAGAGCGCCTTGCTCCAGCTGATGGCAGACCGACTGGCACTGCAGGCCTACGATGCCGGCACGGCTGCGCTGACCGCTCTGCCCGAGCAGGCCGACTGGAAGGACCGAGTGGAGGCCCAGGCCGCCTCGCTGCGGCGGATCCTCCGCCAGCATCCAGGTGGGGCCGTCATGTTCGCCGGCAGCCCGAAAGTCCTCAGTCCCGGTGCTCTCTCGCTGATGGAACGGCTGCTGCAGACCCTGGCCGATGCCGGGCTACCCAAGGACCACCGCTCCGTCGCCGCCGACACACTGCTCAGCCACATCACCGGTTTCGTGCTGCAGGAGCAGAGCGACCCACCCGCGGTACCCGTCACCGCACAGGAAGCTTCCGAACTCCACGAACGCTTCCCGATGACCATCGCCGCCGCCTCCGCCCACGACGAAGAAGAGAGGTTCATCCTGAGCGTGCGGCTGATCTGCGTCAGCATCGCGTCATCCCGAGTGCCTGGAGCTGACTAACGCACGAGGGATCAAGGCAGCCGGTGGGAGCGCAACAGACCGGCAGATAACACGAAAGAGCGCACTCCCCGTGCCCCGTCACCGCCCGCGGCAGCGGCGACAGCCGCTGAGTCGGCGCTCAGTACCGCCGTAGGGCGGCTCCGGCCCCCAGACTGCGAGAGGGCGCAGGGCGGTCCGGGACAGGTGAAATCTGCCGGCCGCTTCTCAGGGGGTCGTGGGAGCCTGTGGGTGATGCGGCTCCTGTGGCAGCCCTGCGAGCGTAGCGGCCCGTTGCAGCACGTCGCGGAGCATGGCGGGGGTCAGGGTCCGGGTCGACATGTTGCGCTGGCTGGGGTGGAATCCGCCGACCAAGTGCACCCGCCGTTCACCGCCAACGTCGGTGAGGAGGGCTTCGGCGCCGTGGCCAAAGGCCGGGCGGGGGCGAGGCAGCTGCCAGCCTGCATCCGACAGCACGGGCAGCAGTGCCTGCCAGGCAAAGCCGCCGAGCACCACGATGGCCCGCAACGTCGGTCGCAAAAGTGCCAGTTCGCGAACGAGCCACGGACGGCAGGTGTCGCGCTCGGTGGTGGTGGGTCGGTTGTCGGGCGGCGCGCAGTGCACCGGCATTGTGATCCGCACCCCGTACAGTTCCATGCCGTCACCGCGGTTGGTGGCGGTCGGCTGGGAGGCCAGACCGAGGTCATACAGGACGGCGTACAGGACATCGCCGGACGGGTCGCCGGTGAAGATCCGCCCGGTGCGGTTGCCGCCGTGTGCGGCCGGTGCCAGACCGACGATGGCCAGCACCGCGTTCGGCGGTCCGAAGCCGGGCACCGGCCTCGCCCAGTACTCCCACCCCCTGTATGCCCGGCGCTTGACCAGGGCGACCTCTTCTCTCCAGGCCACCAGGCGCGGGCAGGCCCGGCAGGAGGCCACGGCGGTGTCCAGCCTGCTCACGTCACGCATCCGGGGTGCGGTCGCGGCCGGGAAGTGCTGCCCCTCCGGGGCGGCAGGGCCGGTGTCGGGCAACGGCGTTCTCCTCTCCTGCGGGCTGAGGGCGACGGCGCCGGCCGCGGGTCTCCGGCCAGCCCACCCATCCGGCGATAAAATTGGGTGAGCCGAGCACATCCGCTCCCACAGGGGCCGGGGCCGTCCCCGCTGTCCGCCGGTCCCGGGCCGGGGCGGCCGATCGATCTGAAGGGTGCCGTCATGGCCGAACAGATCACCTATCGCCGAGTCTACGAGGAGACCGCGTCCAAGGACGGCAAGCGGGTGCTCGTCGACTGGATCTGGCCGCGCGGCATGCGCAAGGAGAACGCGCACCTGAACCAGTGGCTGCGTGATGTCGCCCCGTCGAGCGAACTGCGCAAGTGGTACAGCCATGAGCCCAGCCGCTTCACCGAGTTCCGTCGCCGCTGCCTGGCAGAACTACGCGATGCCGGGCACCGCCAGGCGGTCGAGCTTCTGCGTGACCTGGCGGCGCACGACAAGCTCATGCTGTTGACCGCCACCAAGGACGTGGACCACAGCCAGGCCGCTGTCCTGGCCGAGTGGCTGACCAAGAAGCGGTGACGAACACGAGTGTCCACAAGGACGGCGAGCTGCGGAATTTGATCGTCGACGGTGGGTGCGGCGCAGCGCACGTCGTGTGGCGCTGCGCCGTCGGAGCGGCCTGCACCGTCACGGTCACCCGTCGACCATACCGACTCCCGCTCGGGCCACGCGGTGCTGGTACGTCGGCCGCGCGGACGAATCCAGTCCCACGTGTGACGCCATGCTGGCGGATCCCCCGCCGCCCGGAGATGTCAGGAGGATGATGATGCGAACGAACATTATCCGCAACGAGCGCATGGCCGTCAGCTACGACGTGGTGAACGGCTGGACAGTTGTTGAGATCGACGGCGATGTGGACGCCCATACCTCCCCCCTGGTCCGTGAAGCAGTGATCAAACTCGTCGACGAGGGACACCGCCACTTCGTCCTTGATCTGAGCTTCGTATCCTTCCTGGACTCGATGGGGCTGGGCGTGGTCGTGGCGGTCACGAAACGCATCCGTGAACACGATGGCTCACTGCGGATCGCGTCCGCCTCTGGCCGGATAGTCAGGGTCTTCGACATCAGCGGCCTGCGTGAGGCCTACGAGATCCACTCCTCGCCACAGGAGGCAACGCGACACGCTCCCTCGACCGGCAGCCTGGCGCACTGGCCCCACCCGTCAAGCTGAGGAACGCTCACTGGCGTGCAGGGCGAACGTGGACTCTGGCCTCGGAGTCCGGCCTGGAGGGAACGTTCGGACAGTTCATCGACCGCATCAATACCCGGCCCGTGTGACACGTGGCGGAGGCCTTGGAGCCAACGGCTCCAGGGCCTCGAAGGACGTGTCGGGCCATGGCGATGGACAGCAGCACACAGCTGAAGTGGGCAAGCCGTCGCAGAGGGCGGCTTGCCCAGGCTCTCCTTCGGCTTACCCGAGAGCGTCGGTGACGCGGCGCATCATCCGACCGATGCGGGACCTGGACCGTCGGGCGAGTTCGACGCGGCAATTGGGACAGTGCCGCCCATCGGCCGGCGAACCTCCTCCCAGTCCTCGCGCGGGTCCAGACTGCAAGGGTCGCGGCCCTGGCATTGCTCACAGACCGGATCCGGCACCCGGGCCACCGCCTCGTCCCTCGCCTGACGCTCCAGCTCGGCACTCTGCTCCCGGCGCTGCCGCTCCCGTTGCGCCTCGGTCCACGGCCTGACGCGACCGGTCCGGGTCCGGGTGCAGATACGGCTCGGCGCTGGACAGCCGTGCGTGGTCGAACACGGCAGCCACCTCGTCCAGGCTGCCTCCGGCGTCCGCGACGTTGCTGACCATGGCGTGGCTTGTGTCCGCAGAGGCCGTGTGCGGGTGACCCCGTGTGGCGATTGAGCAGGCGTGTCGTTGCGCACTGCTTTCGCGACGCAGGCAGTCGGTGGTGTTGCATTCCGATGCAGATCAGCTGTGCACAGCAGGACGAGTTCGCCCTGCACAGCCACGGCAAGGCCGCCCGGGCCCGAACGCAAGGCCTGTTCAACGCCGAACTCGCCCCCGGAAGGGCAAGGGTGACGGCCACGCAGCTCCGCACGCCCACAGGCGTGCCTTGACAGCGGAGGGGCAGGGATCCAGCATGGGAACCATGGAAACTAAATCAGTTTCGCAAGTTTCCGAGGGTGACGGGCAGCGTGCTGATGTGATCGTGGAGGCGGCCGGCCGGCTGTTCTTCGCGCCGGGTTGCGCGCGGGTGAGCATGGACGATCTCGCTCGTGAGCTCGGGATGAGCAAGAAGACGATCTACCGTCATTTCCCGGACAAGCGCAGCCTGCTGGCCGCGGTGCTGGATCGGCAGTTCGCGACGGTGGAGCGCACGCTGGTGACGGCGGCCGACGACGCAGAAGCACAGCCGTTCGGTGTGCGGGTCCAGCGGTTCCTGATCGCGGCGGGCACGGAGCTCTGGCGAATCGGTGCGGCTCAGCTCGCGACGGGGCGGGGCGATGCGATGCTGCGCCAGTACGTGGAGCAGCGCGTCGACGCGCTGGTCTACCGGCGGGTCGACGAGCTGTTCCGGGAGGGGCACCGGCAGGGACTGCTGGCGGCGCCGCCTGAGCTGCTGAGTGAGATCACCCGCGGCGCGTTGGAGCGGTTGCTCACCTCGCAGTTGCCGCGCGAACTCGACTGGACCGCGGCCGATCTGCTGCGGGCGACCGTCGACACCGTGCTCTACGGGGCGATCCGCTCAGCACACCCCGGCATCGACGATGAACAACTCAGGGCGGTCATGCCGACGGCCCGCGATGATGAGCAGGAGGTGGGACCGTGACTGGGGCAACCGGCAGGGTGGCATTGGTGACAGGGGCCAGCAGCGGAATCGGTGCGGCCACCGCGCGCCTTCTGGCCGCGCGAGGGATGCGCGTGGTGGTCAACTACCTGCGCAGCAGCAAGTCGGCCGAGGAGGTCGTGGCGGGCATCGAGGCCGCAGGCGGCCGGGCCATGGCCGTGCAGGCCGACGTGCGCGAGGCAGCGGCGGTCGAGAGCATGGTCGAGCAGGTCCAGGCGGCATGGGGCGGCGTTGACGTGCTCGTGCACAACGCGCTCATCCCGTATGCGGTCAAGCCGTTTCAGGACATGACGTGGGAAGAACTGGGCGGCAAGCTCGACGCCGAGATGCATGCGGCGTTCGCGGTCACGAAAGCTGTCCTGCCCGCCATGACCGAACAGGGCTGGGGGCGCATCATCTATCTCGGTACCGGCCTCAGCCGCCGGCCCCGGCAGGGCATGATCGCACTGGGCACGGCCAAGGCCGCACTGGAGCAGTTCGCCCGGTACGTCGCCCAGGAACTGGGCCCGCAGGGCATCACGGTCAACGTCGTCGCGCCCGGCCCGGTGGAGTCCCGCATGGCGGATGACGTGTTCGACGATGCGCACAAGCAGCGACAGGTGGCCGCTACCCCCCTGGGCCGCCTGGCGTACCCGGCCGACGTCGCCCAAGCGGTCGCCTTCTACGCCGGCGAGGACAACGCCTTCATGACCGGCACCACGGCCGCGGTCAACGGCGGAATGTCCATGGACTGACGCGCCGCTGTCCCCCCGCACACGGGGCCGTACCGTCCCGGTCCGGCACGCACCCGGCACACCGCCCCCCTTCAGGACCATGGACCGCAGCGCCCGCGACACGCGCGGGCGCATGACGGCGACACGATCAAGGAAAACATTCATGCACACGATCGATCTCGCCTACGTCGGGCGGGGCCTGCACGAGGAACTGGCCGCCTACATCGCCGACCAGCAGGACTACTACGCCGACGAGGGCGTCCACGTCGCGCTGCGCGACGGCTGCACCTGGGACGAGGAGCGGCTGCGCCGCGGCGCCACCATCGGGCTCGGCCGGGCACTGCTGTCCCGACTGACCGATGGCACCCCCTGGGTCGCGCTCAATGTCAACACCCACCGCCCGCTGTTCTGGTTCCTCGCCCGCCCCGGTCTGACCTCCCTGGCCGACCTGGCCGGCCGGCGGCTGGCGGTACACGCCCCCCACACCGCACCGGGGTGCTTCGCCCGGATCGTGCTGCGCCAGGCCGGCCTCGACCCGGACCGCGACATCCACACCATCGTCCGCCCGCCCGGCGACTACGGCATGGACCTGCGCCGACTGCACGACGGCGAGATCGACGCCGCCCTGGTCGGCAGCACCATGGCACCGGAGGCGATCGCCGCCGAGCACGGCTGGCAGGTGCTGGCCTGGGTCGGCGACCACTTCCAAATCCCCACCGTGGGCCTGGCCGTCGACCCCACCTACACCCACCCGGACGACCCCGCGGTCCAAGCCGTCGTACGAGCCCACCGGCGCGCCCTGCAGGTGATCCGTAACGACCCCGACACCACGGTGCGGCACATCCAGACGTTCCTCGGCGGACATACCGCAGACGAAGCCCGAGCCCACTACGAGAGGTTCGTCGCACCGTATTTCACCACCGACGGCCAAGCCGACTTCGCGGTCGGCGCCACCGCGATCACCGCGGTCGCCGCCGAACTCGGCGTGCCCGCCACCGTCACCGCAGCCGAGTTCTACCGCACCGCCACCACACCCTAGCTAGCTTCCGGCACCGTCTTCGAAGTAGGACGCGATGTTGTTCCACATGAAGTGGTCCTTCCAGTCGGGCTCTCCCTTCGCCCAGGCGAGCACAGCCGCGACCACCTTCTCGCGCGCAAGCGTCCGGGTCTGAAAGTGCCCGGTCGGAGCCCCGTCCCGGTATTCCAGCTGAAAAGTGTTGTCCTCGCGCATCAGTACCTGCACATACCAATCGCCCTCCTCCTCGACGACGCGTTCGACGATCAGGGCATCGCCGCGTTGCAGGTTGGCTATCGCAGCACTGATCTTCGGCTTCGTCGGCCGTCTGGCCACCACACGTGCGCCATCGCTCATCACCAGCATGCTCGGATCATCGCGCATGCCTCTGACAGCTCCGTAGTCCGGAAAAGGGCAGCGGCGAAGACCCCTCACCCGCGATCGTGATGCGGATGCTGCGCCAGCACGACGAACAGGCTGCGGCGGCAGCGAGCGCATGACCACGATCACCGAGTCCAGGCCGCTGCTTTGCGGCTGGCGTGCGAGCTAAGGACTCCGGAGCCGTGTATTTCTGGTTTGGATTCCGAGCGGCCCAAAGGACACAGAAGTGAGACGAGCGGCTGGGGTTGGCCCCCGGGAGAATGCAGCGCCAGCCCGTCCCCGGTCGCACCGGGGGCGGGCTCACTGCTCCACCGGTCCCGCCGCGAGGGCGTCCAGCCGTTCCCTCGACCACGAGAGCCCACCGGCCCGCAGATCTTCGACCACCGCGCGTACCCACTCCAGCTCCGCGGCCGTCACGGCCCTCAGGTATTCGGTCTCCAGGCGGGTGATGCGTGGCAGCCCCTGCTCCGTCTCCTCGGCCAGGGCCGATTCCAGTCCGTCGAGCTTCTCTGCGAGTGCGTCGGCCCGCTGATCCAGTACGTCAGCCATGTCTCGCGGCGTGAGCAGCAGCAGGTTCGACAGGGCGGCCGGGAACTCCGGGAACTCCTGCTTGGGTGCGGAGAGCATCTCCTCCAGCCAGGCGCGGGCTGTCTCGCGCCCCGCGTCGGTGATTTCGTACACGGTCCGCTCGGGGTACTGCTGATCGCGCCCGGTCTCGCGGACGGCGATCAGCCCGGCGCCATTGAGCCGCTCGATCGTGCGGTAGAGGCTCGCGCGCTGGCTGACGTTGACGACCTGCTCCTTGCCCCAGTCCTTGATCAGGCGCTGGACGCCGTAGGGGTGCAGCGGTTTGTAGTGCAGCAGAGCCAGGACGGTCAGGGCGAGCGGGGAGCTGCGGGGGGCAGATGGGGTCATGGACCCGATTCTAGCCTCAGTAAAACTAGTTGACGAGATACTAGTTTCAGTGCAACTATCGAAATCGTCAGTGCAACACCACCCAGAGAGGAACTACCGAGATGTCCCTCACCGAGCGCATCCACTTCGACCACGGCCTCGTCAAGCACCTTGGCAACTGGACCGAAGCCGGCCGCTTCGAGGTCAAGGCCCGCCATGGCGCAGCCGTCCTCGACCTCCGCTCGCCCTGCCTCCCCGACGACATCGAGATTCACCTCGATATGGACCGGGCCATGGTCAAGCTGCTCGTCGACGACGACACTGCCATCGACCACTGGAACCTGAACTGGACCGCCCGCGGCAAGATCAAGGACTCCACGTCCTCATCCGACGGCGACAAAGCGGCCGGCCGCCTTGTCCATCTGTCCGGCTCCGCGACGAACAGCGAGATCCGCATCCACCGCGGTGGCATCGCGCTCCTGTCGGCGATGTTCTCCCGTGCATACGTCCAGGATGTGCGCCGCACCCACAAGACCGGCGGCGTACCGACGATCGACGACCCGACAAGGGGATATCAGTCATGACCAGCACGGACAAAGCCCGCACCGCGCTCATTATCGGGGGCGGGATCGCAGGCCCGGTCGCCGCGATGGCCCTGCGTCAGGCCGGTATCGAGGCCGCCGTCTACGAGGCGTACGACTCCACGGCGGACGGGGCCGGCGGCGGCATGACCATCGCCCCCAACGGCCAGAACGCCCTCGACGCCATCGGCGCGGGCGGCCTCGTCCGCGCCATCGGCGCCCCGGTCACCTCCATGGTCCTGCGGAGCGGGACGGGCAAGCAGCTCGCACAGTTCGCCCCGCCTTCGCGCCTCCCCGTCCAGCAGTTCGTCTGGCGCGCCGACCTCTACCGAGGGATCTACGACGAGGCGGAGCGCCGCTCCGTACCCATCCACCACGGCAAGCGGCTGACCGGCGCGACGGACACCGGCTTCGGTGTCACCGCGCAATTCGCCGACGGTACGCAGGCGAGCGCCGACATCCTGATCGGTGCCGACGGCATCCGGTCCACGGTCCGCCCCCTGATCGACCCGGCCGCACCACGGCCGAACTACGCAGGCCTGGTCTGCTTCGGTGCGCGGATGGACGAGTGCGGGCTGCCCTCCACCAACGGCGTCATGTACATGTGTTTCGGCAAGCGCGCCTTCTTCGGCTACCAGATCTTCGACGACTCCTCGGCGGTGTGGTTCGTGAACCTGCCGCACCCCGCCCCGATGACAGTCGCCGAGGCCCAGGCGATCGGCGCGAAGGAGTGGATGCGCACCCTGCACACCGCCTTCGCCGACGACAGCACCCCGGCTCTGGAGATGATCAGCGCTACCGACCCCGGCCGGTTCCTGATCACCGGCCCGATGGAGAACATGCCGAGTGTCCCGACCTGGACCCGCGGCCGCCTGACTCTGATCGGCGACGCAGCCCACGCCGCCTCGTCCAGCTCCGGGCAGGGCGCCTCCATCGCCACCGAAAGCGCCGTTGAACTGGCGCGCTGCCTGAGGGACTTGCCGTACGACCAGGCCTTCGCGGCGTACGAACAACTGCGCCGCCCCCGCGTCGAACGCATCATCAAGCTCGGCGCCCGCACGAACAGCAACAAGTCACCGGGCCCGGTCGGCCGGGTGCTGCGCGACCTGCTGATGCCGGTGGGCATGAAGCTGATCAACCCGGAGAAGACGGCCTGGCAGTTCGACCACCACATCGACTGGGACGCGAAAGCATCCCCGCTCGCCTGAACTCCGGCCCGCCCTCGGCCGCGCCGCCGGGGACGGGCTGGTGCCTGTGTCAGGTCCAACCCCGTGCGTGGCACTTGCCGGGTGGCGAGGTTGAGGCGGTTCCTGACGTTGACCTCAGTGATCGAGAGATCCAGGCGGCGGTCGCCTTGATGCGCCGTCAAGAACTTGAGGCGAGCTGTGACGTCCTGAAGGTCAGCGATCTGGAGATGCTGGACTATGCCGACTCCGGGATGACGGGCTGGCCGAGCAACGACGCGCCCGGATCCTTCTGGCAGACCCCCGCGCAGGAAGGCGCGGCCCGACTCGCGGAACTCATGCGGCACTACCGACCTGATGTGGTCGTCACCTACGACGAGAACGGCTTCTACGGCCACCCCGACCACATCCAGGCCCACCGCATCACGATGGCGGCGCTGGAGATGACCGCGCTGGCACCGAAGGTGTACTGGACCACGATGCCCCGCTCGATGATGCAGCGGTTCGGCGAGATCATGCGCGAGTTTCATGAGGAAATGCCGGAGCCGGATCCTGCCGAGGCCGCCGCGATGGCCGAGATCGGCCTCCCTGACGATGAGATCACCACGTGGGTGGACACCACCGTGTTCAGCGGTCAGAAGTTCGACGCGCTGGCCGCGCACGCCAGTCAGGGCGAGAACATCTTCTTCCTCAGGATGGGCACGGAGAGGTTCGGCGAGTTGATGGGCATGGAGACCTTCGTACGTGTCCAGGACGCCACCGGCGCGCCCATACCCGAGAACGATCTCTTTGCCGGACTGCGCTGATCCGCCCGTCCGACCGGCCGGGAAAGCGCATCGACCGCACGGCGTGATCGAGCGGGTCACACACCCGGAGGCTTGTCCACTCGAGTTCCGCTCCGGCAGCCCGCGTCCAGGCCCTCGCCGACGGCGTCGACGCGTGCCCGCACTTCCGACCCGACACCGCGCTCGTCCCCCAACCACCTGGCAACCGCACCGGTGGGAGACCTGCGGGCTGCTGACTCGGATGGTGCGCGCCGGCGATTGACTTCCAGTCTTGACGGCCGACGTCCAGCCACACCGCACCGCCCCCGAAGCATTCATGATGCCCGTCATCATCACGCTCCGGAACGATTCCGGAAGGCTGGCCGGCCGACGGCCGCTTCACTGGCGATGGTCGGGTCCCCCGGCCGGCCCGACCATCACCAGTGGCAACCCTCGAGCGGTCCCGGAGTCGCGTACGCCGCCACCGGGTCGTCGCCCTCCGCCGCGTTCAGCGAGATCCGCAGGTCCTCGACGAGCTGCCCGAAACGGGCACACGCGCGGACACCTCAGCATTGACAGCCGTGCCCGGCAGCCGTCTCTTCAAGACGACCGCTTGGTGCTCGACCAGTGCGTGTTGCAGAAGGAATATCGATCCAGCAGCCTTCGACGGCTGCGCGGGATTCATCTGGCCGGAGCTTCTCGACCCAGGGCTCTACTGAGACAGACCACTGCACCGACCTCTGCGGGCGTCACTCATCGTGATATCGGGCAGCATGACCAAGGCAGTACGTGATACGGAGACATGCGAGCTCGCCAGTCCGAAGACCCGTCATCCAAGCCGGATGGTGCCACCGGTGACGGTGATCCGTTCGACAGCCAGCGGCTGCGGCGCGGGGCCGGCCACGACCGCCGCGTCCGTGATGCTGTACCGACTGCCGTGGCAGGGGCAGTTGATGGTGCCATCGCTGACGGCGACGACGATGCACCCCTTATGGGTGCAGACGGCGGAGAAACCCTTGAACTCGCCCTCCTTGGGCTGGGTCACCACGACCTCCTGCTCCTCGAAGACCTTGCCCCCTCCGACCGGAATGTCCGAAGCCTTGCCGAGAAGCTCGCCTCCCGGCACGGAACCATCGGCGCTCGCCGCACCTGCCCTGGTGCTCGGCTTCGCGGTCCGGGAGGTCTCCGGTGCCGCGGCCGTATTCCTGCCTCCGTCCCCGTCCCCGGACGAGCCGCAAGCGGTCACCAGCCCCGCGGCGCCCACCGCGCCTGCCGTGAGGACCGTCCTTCGCCGTGCATGCATGACTTGCTCCCTGCGTGGTGGCCACAACACCGTGAACCGTCCGCTCCCGGCACAGACATCGTCACCCCCGCGGACCCCGAGGTCCTAGCAACAGGGCGGCAGGCTCGCCCGAGTGCCACAAGCCCGGTTCCGCACAGCGGTTGAGACTGGCGAGCGCACATGGTGAGGTGTCGCGTATTGCTCAGCTGCCGCTGCTCGGTATCGCCATGAGCGACGAGGCCGCTGCGGCGGCCGATCGGTAGGCCGTGTCCCCTTGCCGCCCCGGCGCGACGGCCGAAGCATCGCCGGGCGGGAGATCTCGACGACGCGCTCGCCCACGACCTCGCCGCCTCCCTCGGTAGACGTCCTCGCCGGCCCGCGGCGCGCCGACGGTGTTCTCGCTACTGCCCGTGCGCCGGGAACGGACCGGCCCTCAGGACGACGCCGGACAGGGCAGGCTCTGAGGACGCGCCGTCCGTACAACCCGGTTCGCGGCCGTCTTCTGTAGCAGCCCGTACGCCAGCACTGGCAGTAGCAGATACGGTTTGTCCGGCAGGGCCGTGGTGATCAGCACCGCACTGGCGCTGCTGTTGTTCATGCCGCATGCGAGCGTGAGGGACGTGGCGGCGGGCGCGTCCAGACGCAGGACGCGTGCCGCCACCCGGCCCACCGCGAAAGAGAGCGCGCACACGAGTGCCGCCACAACCAATGCCGCGGCGAACAGCAGTAGCCGAGGGTGGGTCACGAAGGAGCCGAGGGCGCCGCTGGCATTCGTATACGTCAGAACCAGTGAGGCCGCCATGGCCACCGGCACAACGACGTGCAGCGCATGCTCAAGTCCGCGTTCGGGCAGCAGTAGCCGGGCCACGATGCCCGCTACGCACGGCATCACCACGCCAGTGAGCGCGAAACCACCGTTCATGGTGGGCCCGGCGGCACCCAGCACGTTCGCGTAACCGGTGCTGAGCAGCGGCGCAAGCACACTCACGACGGCCGGGACAGTGAGCGGGCTGACCAGGGTGGAAGCGATCACGAGGCCCACCATGGTCGGTTGGTCGCCATGGCCCTCGCCGGTCCACACCGTCGCCCCGGCCGCCACAGGCATCGCTACGATCAGGATCATCGCCGTGATCAGTCCACTGCCGCCGTCCGTGTCGGGCGAGCACCGCAGCAGGAACGCCACCAGCGGGATGATCAGTATCGGCGCCGCAACGTGCAGAGCCAGCCCCGCCAACAGGGCCCAGGGGTGCCTCAACAACTGTCCCAGCGCGTGCACAGGGACCTGGAGCCCTGCGGCGAAGAGCAACAGGGAGAGCAGCAGCGAGGCGGTATGCAGGGTCAGGTCGATGCGGGGCAGCGTGTGCGGGTGACGTAACCACAAGCCCGGGCCGGGCAGCAGCAGGGCGGCGAGGTACGAGAGCGCGACGGCCCTACCGAGTCGTCGCCGCAGCCAGTCCATCGCACCGTCGGTATGCATGGCAGCATGATCCTCGTGTGGGGTCGGCAGGGCAGGTGACGCCACGCGGCAGTCAGGATCCGTTCAGGTTCCCGGTGGCACGGTCGCGCCTTGCGACCTATGAGAGGTCTGAGACGCGAGACTCCAGAACTCCGCCTAAACCCGACCCTGGCCGCCCGCGACTGCACTGGAACAAGGTGCCCGCGGTCATTGCCTGCTTCTGGATCGTCAAGGTCCTCTGCACGAGGCCGACGAGACAGCGGCGGACCTGCTCAACGACAGGGCAGTCCTGGGTCTGATCGGTGTGTCGCCGCTGACGAGCTCGCTCTGGCGATCGCCGTGGTCGTAGTGGGCCCGAGCTCGGCCTGGACGCCGTGTGGAGCTTATGGATCGCGTACATCCTCACCCGTCCGCTGGGCGCCTCGATGGGTGAGTGCCCCTCCCAACTGACCGGCGACGGCAGCCTCGGTCCGGGCACCTGGTGACCCGCACGCTGTTCCTCATGGTCACCCTTGCCCTGGTCATCTGTATGCCGGTGACTCGTACGGATGCCAGCCAGTCGGAACGGACCGCGTAACACGCAGAGTGCGCGTCTGGTCACGCGTTCACGAGGGATTCAGGTCACTGTTGGCAGGGTCGGACACCGACGTGGCCGCCGTGTGCAGCCGTCCCCACCGTCTTCACGGGGCGCTCGCCTCCAGACGAGGACCCGTGGCATTGCACGAACAGGAGCGTCCCTACCGTGGAGAAGTACGAAGTGCTCGGTGACCTCGAGGTCACCGAAGCCCGGAAAAACTTGGTGAAGAAACTGCCGGAGGCCACCTTGGCCTTCTGGATCACGAAGATTGCGGCGACCACCCTGGGCGAGACGGCGGGGGATCTGTTCGCCCAGACGCTAGGACTGGGCTATTTCCTCACCACGATCGCGCTGTTCCTGATCTTCATGGTGACCCTGGTCGTCCAGCTCCGCTCCCGGCGCTACAACCCTTTCTTCTACTGGACCGTCATCTTGTCGACCAGCATGGCCGGCACGACGATGTCCGACTTCATGAACCGTGATGCCAGCGCCAAGTTCCTCTCGAACGGCACCAAATCGCTCGGCTTGGGTCCGCAGGGCCTGGGTCTCGGCTACCCCGAGGGTGCCACGATCCTCATCTCGATCCTGGTCGCCGTCTTCATCGTGTGGAAGCTGACCGGAATGACCTTCGTGATCCGCGACATCGTCACCTTCCGAGGCGAGGCCCTGTTCTGGTCGGCGATCCTTGTCTCCAACACCCTCGGCACGTCGATGGGCGACTTCCTCTCCGACAGCTCCGGCCTCGGCTACGCGGGCGGCGCCGCCCTCGTCACCAGCGCACTAGTGGTACTCGTCGTCCTCATGCCCGTCTCCGCAGTACCCAACGTGCTGCTGTTCTGGATCGCGTTCGTCCTCACTCGCCCCCTCGGAGCCACTGCCGGTGACTTCCTCACCAAGCCGGTCGCCAAGGGCGGTCTCAACCTAGGGACCGCGGGTTCCTCGGGCGTGCTGCTCGCGACCCTGCTCGGGCTGATGGCGTACGCCCACGTCCAGGAGCGCAAGGAGCGCGCCGCACTCCCGGACACCGCAGCCGAGCCGAATCAGATCACCCACCGGGCAGGCTGATCACGAACCGGGCGCCCGGAGGTGTGACCTGGATCGTGGTACACATCGCTGGCTTCCACGGACAGCACCCGAGTACCCAGCAGGCCCGACTTGACGCCGCTGACCGTCACCGGGGCATCTGAGGTGGCCGCGTGTCGTCTTGCTCGTCGGTGTCTTGGGGGGTGAAGCCGCCGGCGATTCTCACGTAACCGTCATCAACCCAGCGGCCAAAGCAGCGAGGATGGGCGTCCGCCCCGGATTAATGTCGCCCCGGTGCTGTGGACCTGCTGGGGCGAGGACTGGCGGGCCAGGGCCACACCCGACAGCGTCCACCGCACCGTCACGGCCGGCTTGGACGGCGGTGGCACGATCCTGCTTCACGACTCCGACTGCACCTCGGCCCCCGGCTCCTGGCGTACCACCCTTGGCGCACTGCCCCGCCTGCTGGACACCTGCGAGCAACGCGGCCTGCCCGTCGGACCGTTGCGAGACCACGGGATGTAAGTGCGGAGCAGGTGCGGGCGCTGCGGGAACTGTTCGGGGAGATCCCGCCACGACGGTCGCGTGCCGCTCGGCGATGCCTCGGAGCCGGCGGGCCGGCCTTCGCCGTCCGCTCACCCCGCACCGGGGCCGGCGAGCCCGAGGTCATAAGCGAGGATCACGGCCTGGATGCGGTCGCGGGCACCGATCTTGGCCAGGACGCGGCCCACGTGTGTCTTGACGGTGGACTCGGACACCACGAAGCGGGTGGCGATCTCACCGTTGGTCCAGCCCTTGCCGATGGCGACAAGGATCTCGCGCTCGCGTTCGGTGAGTGCATCCAGTCTCGGGTCCTCCTCGGAATCGCTGCGGCGAGCGGGCACGTGCTGGGCGTACTCGTCCAGGAGACGGCGGGTGAGCGCCGGCGCGATGACGGCGTCGCCGACGGCCACGGCGCGGATGCCGGCGAGGAGTTCCTCGGGGCGCGCGTCCTTGAGGAGGAAGCCGCTGGCTCCGGCTCTGAGGGCGGCGTGGACGTATTCGTCGAGGTCGAAAGTGGTCAGCACGAGAACGCGGGAGCGGCCGCCGGCGGCGGTGATCCGGCGGGTGGCCTCGATGCCGTCCATACCGGGCATGCGTACGTCCATGAGGACGACATCGGGACGCAGCTCGGCGGTCATGCGGACGGCCTCGGCGCCGTTCGCGGCCTCACCGACCACCTCCGTCTCGGAGATGGAGTCGAGCAGCACCCGGAAGCCGTATCGCTGGAGCGGCTGGTCGTCCACGACGAGCACCGTGGTCACCTGGCACCGGCCCGGGGTGTCATGTCGAGGGTGGCCTCCACCGCCCATCCCCCGCCGGTCGCCGGTCCGGCGCTGACGTTCCCTCCGTAGAGCGCCACTCGTTCTCGCATGCCCACCAGTCCATGTCCTTCCTCGTTCGGTGATCCGGGGCGTTCCGCCGGGCCGTCGTCCCGGACCCGGATGACCAGCCGGACATCCTCGACGACCACCGACATTTTCACCCGCGTGCCGGCCCCGGCGTGCTTCAGGCTGTTCGTGAGGGCTTCCTGAACGATGCGGTAGACCGTCAACTGCATCCCGCCGTCCAGGGCGCCCAGGTCGCCGGCGGTCCGGTAGACGACGTCCAGGCCGGCGGTGCGCACACCGTCGCACAGCGCCTCGATGTCCATGAGGTCGGGCTGCGGACTCAGTTCAGGCGTGACGGGAGGGCCGTCCGACGCCTCCCGCAGCACGCCGAGCACGCGCCGCAGTTCACCGAGAGCGGTCCGGCCTGTGTCGCCGATGAGCTGCAGGGCCTCTTTGCCACGTTCGGGAGCCGCATCTGTGGCATACAGACCAGCGTCGGCGAGGGTGATCATGACGGCCAGGTTGTGACCGACGATGTCGTGCATCTCGCGGGCCACCCGCGTCCGCTCGGTGGCGGTCGCGAGCCTGCTGCGCTGGTCACGTTCGATCTCCAGGCGGGCCGCCCGTTCCCGCAGCCCCGCGAGCTGGGCCCGGCGGGTCCGTACCATCAGGCCGAGTGCCAGGGCCGCGGTCGCGGTGCTCAGGAGGAAGAACAGCGCGTCCCAGACGGACACCGCCGCCGACGCGCGCACCGCGACCAGCACCATTCCCGCCGCCATGATCCCACAGGCCCATGGCAACTGTCGCGGGCGCCCGTGCAGGGCGAGGCTGTACAGGGCGATGAACAGGGCGACGTCCGCGCGCAGCGCGGCGCCCAGCGACCACTGGACGGCGAACACCGCCGCGATGGTGCCGAAGGCCGCCATGGGCCTGCGCCGACGCCCCAGCAGCGGTAGGACCAGACCGGCCTGCAGGACCAGCGTGGCCGCCGGGGGAAGCCGGGTGAAGGCGAGTCGGAACCGGCGTGGGCCGTCGCCGTCCCCGGCACCGCCGTGCAACAGGTCCGGCAGGCAGAACATGAGGAAGACCAGCAGCACGACCGTGGTGTCCAGCACCCATGGGTGTGCCCGGTCCGCCTGCCGCAGCTGCTGGCCGCCCCGGGAGAGCCGGGCGACCAGCGGCCCCATCCCGTCGGCTTCGTCGGCGGACGTAGGTGTCGTCAAGGAGGTCACCTGCCCATGGTGCATGCGATCAGACGTCGCTGCGCACGAGCCGGTACGCCGCCCCCGCCAGGGCGAGTGCCGTCCAGGCGAGGAAGACCAGCAGCCCGGCCGTGGGCGACAGGGTGGTGGTGTCGTGCGTCAGGGCGAACATCGACTCGCCCGCGTTGCTCGGCAGGTAGGGGCTGATGTCGTCCTGCCAGGAGCTGGGGAGCAGCGACACGAGCCCCGGGATCAGCATCAAGGCGGCGACCAGCACCGAGATGCCGCCGGCCACCGACCGCAGCAGCGCGCCCAGGGCGGTGCCGATCACGCCGACCAGGCCGAGGTAGAGCGCGGCGCCCAGCAGGCTTCGCAGGACTCCCGCGTCCGTCAGGCCCATCGCGGCGGGGGTGCCGGAGACGATGCCGCTGCCGAACAGGAAGGCGACGAACACGCCGAGCGTGCCGACCACCAGCGTGACCACCCCGAACACGGCCGCCTTGGACCACAGCACCGGCAGTCGGCGCGGTACGGCCGCCAGCGTCGAGCGGATCATGCCGGTGGAGTACTCCCCCGCCGTGACCAGCACGCCGAGCACGCCCAGTGCGAGCTGGGCGAAGTTGGTGCCGAAGAGGGACAGGCTCACGGCCGTGGCGTCGGCGAAGTCCCGGTCCAGGTGACCTGAGCCGATGCCGGACTTGTAGCGGCTCGCGGCGATCAGCCCGAAGGCGACGAGGAAGAGCAGGCCGAGGCTCAGGGTGATCCACGTCGAGCGCAGCGACCACAGTTTGGCCCACTCGGAGGACAGCACGCGCCGTCCGGTCACCCGGTAGGCGGGGCGGGCGGGGCCGGACGAGGGCGCCTCGACGGTCGCGGTGAGGGTACTCATGCCGCCCTCCCGTCGGCCGCGAGGAGGTCGATGCCGGTCGTGGAGCCGTGGTACTCCACGGCATCCTTGGTCAGGTTCATGAACGCCTCCTCCAACGACACCGTCCGCGTGCTCAGTTCGAACAGCGCGATTCCGTGCTCGGCCGCCTTCAGGCCGATCTCGCGGGCGGTCAGCCCGGTCACCTGAAGTTCCTCGGAGCCGATGCGGCCCGTGGCGTCGACACCGGGACCGGCCAGTACGTCCCGTAGCCTCGCCGGGTCCTGCGTGGCCACCTTCACCATGTCGCCGCCCGCCTCGCGGACGAGGTCCCGCACGGTCGTGTCGGCCAGCAGCCGGCCACGACCCACGATGATGAGATGGTCCGCCACCAGGGCCATCTCGCTCATCAGATGGGACGACACGAACACGGTCCGGCCCTCCTCAGCGAGCGCCTTCAGCAGGTTGCGGATCCAGAGCACGCCTTCCGGGTCCAGCCCGTTGACCGGCTCGTCCAGCATCACGGTCTGCGGATCGCCGAGGAGTGCCGCCGCGATGCCGAGCCGCTGGCCCATCCCGAGGGAGAAGGCGCCTGCCCGCTTCTTCGCCACACTCCCCAGCCCCGCGAGGTCGATGACCTCGTCGACCCGGCAACGGGGAATCCCATGCGTCAGTGCGAGCGCCATCAGGTGATTGCGGGCCGAGCGGCCCGGGTGAATCGATTTCGCCTCCAGAAGGGCCCCGACCTCCTGAAGCGGTGCCTCGTGCCGGGCGTAGTGGCGGCCGTTGACCTTGACGGAGCCGCTCGACGGAGCATCGAGCCCGACGATCATCCGCATGGTCGTCGACTTCCCGGCTCCGTTGGGCCCCAGGAAACCGGTCACCATGCCCGGCCTGACGGCGAAGTCCAGCCCGTCGACGGCAGTCTTCTCGCCGTACCTCTTGGTCAGCTGCTGTGCGTCGATCATTCCTGTTTCTTCCTGTCGGGGACCGGCGCCATTCCTTCGTCCCTGACGCCTCACCAACCACGCTAGGGACCACTACGCCCCGATTCGGTGGTACCGGGGGCTGATCCGCGCCCATCGGGTCGTACCCCGGTACTACGTGCCTCCGGTCCGGCGCGCACGCTGTTCAGGTTGTGTTCAGGCACGGCGTGCCAACGTGCGGATCATGACCACAGAGCACGTCCTCGACGACCAGCCCCTCGTCCCCGTACGCCGGATGGCGAACAAGGTGCCAGAGGTGACCGTCTACTTCTGGATCATCAAGGTGCTGACCACCGGTATGGGCGAGACGGCGTCGGACCTCCTGGCCCGCCTGCTCGGTCCGGTTCCGGCGGTCGCTCTCGGCGGCCTCGCCCTGACGGCCGCCCTCGCCGTGCAGTTCGCTCTCCGCCGGTACGTCGCCTGGGCCTACTGGACCGCCGTCGTCATGGTCAGCGTGTTCGGCACCATGGCAGCCGACGTCCTGCACGTCGGCCTCGGCGTACCGTACGCCGTGTCGGCGCCGGCGTTCCTTGCCGTACTGGCCGCGGTCTTCGTTCTCTGGTACGCGAGCGAACGGACCCTGTCCATCCACAGCATCCGCACCCGCCGGCGCGAGACGTTCTACTGGGCGGCCGTCCTCGCCACCTTCGCCCTCGGCACCGCCGCAGGCGACCTCACCGCCAGCATCGGGTTCGGCTATCTGGGCTCGGTCGCCCTTTTCGCGGCCGCCATCTGCGAGCCCGCCCTGACCCACCGCTTCGGCGCCCTGAACGCGGTGCCCGCCTTCTGGATCGCGTACGTCATCACCCGTCCCCTCGGCGCCTCCCTCGCCGACTGGATGGCACTCGGGCACGCCCGCGGCGGCCTCGGCCTCGGACTGGCACCGGTCACCCTCGCGTGGACGGCCGCGATCGTCGGATTCGTCGCCTACCTGGCCGTGTCACAGCGCAACACACACGCACACCACGCAGCCTGAGGGTCAGAACACACGGTGCGGGCTGGCCACCACCCGCGGATCAGCCGAGACCGAGCATCGGCGGCAATTTCCAGAGCCGAACGGCCGTTCACGTGGACGCGGCGCAACAGCCTCACGCCCGGATGCGAATCAGCGAAGGGTCGAATCTCGACCTCCTTGTCGACTTTCAGGAACGGCCGGAGTCGGTTCGAGGTTCGCCCGCACCTCGTCAACCGACATGTCCTGGCTGACGGCGAACGGGTTCTTCGTGCCGCACACGCCCTGCTTCCCCGGTTCCAGCCCACTCGGGGTGTCCGAGACCACAGCACGGCACTGTGCCCCGCATCCGCCCAGACGGTTGCGGAGTTGCGGGGCACAGTGCCGCGTCTCGGTGAAGCTGCGGCTTACTTGTCAGCCTTGTCCACGCGCCACCCGACCATTCCCGTGGCTCCCGGCATCCCGTCGCCATCGATCTTGATCGGGGCCGCTGACGCCGTGAGGCGCTGCCGGAATGTGACACCGTCGCAATCAATGGTCTGGCGAACGGGTTTCTTCACAGCTATGGAAAGGCTGATTTTACCCTTTCCGGCGCAGACTACCGACAACTTGTAAGAATGCCCTCGCGTCAGATCCGGCACCGAGTGGAAGCCGTCGCCGACACGTTCGAGGCCGGCCTCAACGAACAGCGGCTCGCTGTCGCTGACCTCGGCTGTGTCGAGGGTCTTCTCGACTTGCTTACCCAGCTTCTCGTCGGTGAGGCCGGACGCGTTTGAGGGGCTCTTCTGTTGCTGGCCCGGGCTGCTCGCCGGTGCGCTCGGTCCCCCGGGGTCGCTTGTACATCCGGTGACCACGGCAGCGCACAATAAGGAAGCGCAGAGGACGAGGTTACGACCCAAAGGGCGCGGTTGTTTCGTCATGAGCTCGTCGACCAGTATCGCCAGCCGACTTCTCTGGTGGGAAGCTTCGCGGTGCCTGCCGCAATTTTCACCTCACCGCAGCGGCCTGAACTGGTTTTGTACTTCGTCCAGTTCACCTTGTGGCCCCAAGAACCGTATTGCAGGTGACCGTACTCCTTTGCAGGTATCTCGTGGGTGGAAGTGTGCCCCACGGTGACACCCACTTCGGCCACCACCTTGACGCTGCACTCCGCCTTGACCTCAGCGAGAATGACGCCGGCAGTGACTCCGGCGGTGCCACTCACCTCGACCCCGATCTTTTCCGCCTCTTCCACGCTCACCCTCATCGGTCCGCCCGGACCGTCTTTGTAGCTGGTGCCGTTCCACCATGAAGGAACGTGGTAATGGTCCTTCTTATCACTCACTTGCACCCACTGCTTGGCCGGATTGTCACAACGCATGGTCCCGACATCACCGTCGGCGCTCACCTCAGGGAGCGCGGAAAGGGTGTGGTCGACGGCGACCTCGGCGGCCGACTTGGACGGGCCTTCCACCATGCTGTCAGCTGATTCCTGCGAGGCGATCTGGTCAGAGGTGACATCTTCAGGCGCGACGTCAGACGACTCCTCGACTGCCCCGGCCGTGGTGGCCAGTACCAGAGTCAAAGCCAGGGTCGTGACTGGAGTTAACCTCGCGCTTTCATGAGTTTGGTGGGTCCAGACGTGGTGGACGTGCCGGAGTGCCCCTGACCTGGCCATTGCTCTCGCGAAAAACTCACGAGCTGATCAGGTGTGTTGCACCTGGCAGGTGCAGGGTGCCCTCGTTCCGGCGGATCCGCGAGGAAAGGGGGGTGACCAATGAGGGGCTCTCCTGCAAGGCTGCAGGCATGGAGAGCGAGTTGCTGGCCGCAGAGGACTACGCTTCGGTTCTTCGGGCCACACAACTACTGTCCAGTCGCTACCTCCACGGCATGACACTGAACGCTCGCATGGAGGCGTGGGCGGAGTTCGTCGCGGACGTTGAAGAGGGCTTCGACACCATGTGGGCTTGGGAGTTCGACAACGACATGGCTCATCGCGACTGGCTCCACGATGCCTGGCCGATCCTGACCGAACGCGTCTGCCAGCTCCGTCAATCCGAGCTGGATGCGCTAGACGAGCGGTTCCGCGTGGCTACGGTACCGATCAAGCCGTTCGGTATGAACCAGAGCGCGATGTCACAACAAGCGCGGTGGTGGCAGTTCCGCTACCCGCGGCTCGTGACCGGGGATCCGGCCGAGGAACTGCCTTCGACGTGGTCCCCGGTACCCACCTACATCGACTGACGCTGTCCGTGATCCACTGGGCGGCCAGCAAGGCGGAGAGTGCAGCTGACCTGCAATGATGGGACTTGTCTAGGGTCCGGTCAGACGCAAGGAAAGAAGTCCTCTCCCGGTGAAAACTGTCGGCTTCCACCCTGCTGTCCGTGTCCAGGGCGACGGGGGTGGGGTGGTCTCGCAGGCCGGCGGGGTGCTGCTGGTGGAAACGGTCCGCAAGACGGGGCTGGACACGGCTATATCGACGGCGCTGGCGCCGTGGCGCAAGTCCCGGGCGGTGCACGATCCGGGCAAGGTCCTGCTGGACCTTGCTCTGGCAGTGGCGCTGGGCGGTGACTGCCTGTCGGACATCGGCGTGCTGCGGGCCGAACCCGGCCTGTTCGGGTTGGTGGCCTCCGATCCAACGGTGTCGCGGCTGGTGGACATCCTGGCCGGGGCGGGTCCCCGCGCGCTTACCGCGATCCGCCGGGCCAGGGCCGAAGTCCGCGAGCGCGTGTGGACGTTGGCTGGTGCCGATGCCCCCGACGCGCACGGGCACGTGATCGTGGACATCGACGGGGTGCTGGTCCTGGCGCACTCCGACAAGCAGGACGCGACCGCGACGTGGAAGAAGACCTTCGGGCATCATCCGCTGGTCGCGTTCGTCGACCACGGCCCTGCCGGGTCCGGGGAGCCGGTGGCCGCCCTGCTGCGGCCGGGCAATGCGGGCAGCAATACCGCGGCCGACCACATCACTGCCACGAAGCTGGCGCTGGCCCAACTGCCCAAGCAGTACCGGAGGGGTCGCTCGACCCTGATCCGAACCGACTCCGCAGGCGGCACCCACGAGTTCCTGGACTGGCTCACCGCGCGCGGCCGGTGGCTGTCCTACTCGATCGGGATGACCATCACCGACGCCGTCCACCACGCCGTGCTGCAGGTCCCGGACTCAGCCTGGACCCCGGCGGTCGAGCCCGACGGCCAGGTCCGCGGCGGCGCCTGGGTCGCCGAGCTGGCCGGCGACGTCCTCAAGGGTTGGCCCGCGGGTATGCGGCTGATCGTCCGCAAAGAACGCCCGCACCCCGGTGCGCAGCTGCGGTTCACCGACGCCGACGGTATGCGCTTGACGTGCTTCGCCACCAACACCACCGGAACCGCGATCGCCGCCCTGGAACTGCGGCAACGCCAACGCGCCCGAGCCGAGGACCGCATCCGAGCCGCCCGCGCCACCGGACTGCGCAACCTGCCTCTTCACCACGCAGCGAGCAACCAGCTCTGGCTGGAGATCATCCAGCTCGCCCTGGACCTCCTCGCCTGGATGCCCATGCTCGCGCTGACCGGCCAAACACGCCGCTGGGAACCCAAAAAGCTCCGCCTCAGACTGTTCTCCGCCGCCGCCCGCCTGGTCACCACCGGCCGCCAACGCATCCTCCGCCTCGACCGCCACTGGCCCTGGACCAAGGCGATCACCAGCGCCTTCACCCGGCTGCAAGCCCTACCGAACCCCGACTGACCAGCAGGATCAACCCGCCCCGACAAGCACCCGAATGCCTCCGGACCCGTGGAACCCGGCGCCCACCCGACACGACAGTCGGGCCGCCGGCCTGCCCATCCCCAGAACAACCCGAGACCCGGCAAGCAAAAAAGCCCCCGTCAAAGTCCAACGGGGGCTCACGCAAGATCGAGGTTAACAAGTACCGCAACGCTGTCTTTCGCACGTGATTCCCCCTACGGATGGCGCCCAGACGACTGGGCGGGTCTGTGCGTAACCTACGTAACTGCCGCACTTGATTGGGAACCTATTGGATTTCCTGAGGAAGACTTGAGGAATGGGATCCAGGTTGTCACTTCTCATGGCGCTGCAGCTGAAGCCGGAGGCCGAGGAGGATGTGGCAGAGACGACCCGGGGCGAGGGAAAGCTCCGAGGAGATCTGGAGCGCATTCAAACTGAGTACCGGCGCGCGGTGGAGTACGCACTACCTGGTGGGGGCGCATCAAGCAGATTCCCGTCCCGGTCGTCCTGACCTTCGCTGGTGACGCCAGCCGGCCACTTACCGCGCGGGCCGGGGGGGGGGGGGGGGGGGC
>NZ_JBITCU010000043.1:0-47358 GCF_044453545.1 Streptomyces sp. NPDC051664
GCCCTGCGTCTCGCGGCCACCGCGGCGGGCTCGCTGCCCCGGAGCCCGACTGTGTCATACCCCCCCCCCCCCCCCCCCCGCCCGCCCCCCCCCCCCCCGCGGGCCGCGGCCGCCCCCCCCCCCCCCCCCCCCCCCCCCCCCCGCTCACTCGATCGCCGGACCTACTTGACGACCGTGATCCGGTCCGTGGCCGGCGGGGCCAGCGGCGCCGTGGCCGACGAGTGCGCCGCCAGGTAGGCATTGAACAGGTCCAGGTCGGACGCGCCGACCAGCTTGTTGGTGCCCTGTCCGAGCGCCGCGAAGCCGTCGCCGCCGCCCGCGAGGAACTCGTTCATCGCGACGCGGTACGTCTTGGCCGGGTCGATCGCCGCACCGTTCAGCTTGATCGTGTCGACGACGACGCGAGCCGCTCCCGTCTTCGTCATGTCGAGGGTGTACGTGAGGCCCTTGGACACCTGAAGGATCTTCGGGCTGGCCTCGTTGGCGCCGCTGACCTGCTGCTGGAGCGCGCTGATCAGCTGGGCACCGGTCAGGTCGACGACATTCATCATGTTGGTGAAGGGCTGCACGGTGAACGACTCGCCGTACGTCACCACCCCGTCACCCTCACTGCCGGTCGACTTGTACACCAGGTCCGCGCGGATGCCGCCCGGGTTCATGAAGGCGACGACCGCCCCGCCCTTGTCCGCCGGGGCCAGGCCCTCCAGCTGCGCGTCGGCGATCAGGTCGCCGAGGGGCTGCTCGGGGGTCGTGGCGCCGCGACCGTTGATGTCGGCCGAGATGAAGCCCTGCGGCTTGCTCGCGATGGGGGCCGCGAGGGTGTTCCAGCGGGCGATCAGGGCCGTCATGTCGGTGGCCTTGGGCTGGTCCCGGGTGACGATGTGGTTCGCCGAGGTCGGGTTCACGGAGTTCGACGACTTCACCGACGTACGCACGATGTCGTTGGTGCGGCGGTCGTACGTGAGGGTCGTGTCCGTGTACAGCTTGCCGAACGACGACGCCGAGGTGACCAGACGCGGGTTGCCCGCCGGGTCCGGCACGGTGCACACGTACGCCTGGTGCGTGTGACCCGTGACCAGCGCGTCGACCTTCGGGCTGATGCCCTTGGCGATGTCCACGATCGGCCCGGAGATGCCGTCACCGGCGCCGGGGCTGTCGCAGTTGTAGTTGTACGAGGAGGAGGCCGGGGCCCCGCCCTCGTGGATGAGCGCGACGATGGACTTCACGCCCTGCCGGTCGAGCTCCTTGGCGTACTTGTTGACCGTCTCGATCTCGTCGTGGAACTTCAGGCCCTTGACGCCGTTGGCGGTGACGATGTTCGGCGTGCCCTCCAGGGTCACCCCGATGAAGCCGATCTTGACGCCGTTCTTCTTCCACACCGTGTACGGCTTGAGGATCGGCTTGCCGGTCTTCTCGTCCGTCACATTGGCCGCGAGGTACGGGAAGTCGGCGCCCCGGAACTTCTTGCCCTTCTCGTAGCAGCCCTCGACCGGGTGGCAGCCGCCGTTCTGGAGGCGGGCCAGCTCGGTGGCACCCTCGTCGAACTCGTGGTTACCGACCGTCGTCACATCGAGGTCGATCTTGTTGAGCGCCTCGATGGTCGGCTCGTCGTGGAAGAGCCCGGACAGCAGCGGGCTCGCGCCCACCATGTCGCCGCCGGCCGCGGTGATGGAGTACGGGTGGCCCTTGCGGGCGGTGCGCAGCGAGGAGGCCAGGTACTCGACACCACCGGCCGGTATCGCCTTCGTCGTGCCGTCGGCCTGCGTCTCGGTGACGTTGCCGGCCGAACCGGCCGGCGGCTCCAGGTTGCCGTGCAGGTCGTTGAAGGACAGCAGCTGGACGTCGACGGTGCGGGCGGGCGTGTGGTGCCCGTGACCGTGCCCGTGACCGCGGTCCTGGGCGCCGGCCGGCATCGCGGCGACGAGTGCGCCGACGGTGGCCAGCCCGGCCGCGGCGGCGAGCACCCGCCGGGACGCACGGTTCTTCTGCGGTGTCGCTGACATCGGTCCCCTTGTGAGTTCAGCGGGAGGGTTCGGCCCGCAGCCTAGAGTCAACGCGCGTAGCGCGACAGGTGTTTCGCGTTACGAACCGGTTGCCATGTGGTCGGTAAGGGGATCAACTCCCCCACACCGCCCGCATCTCGCACCTATCCGATCGAAAACGTCACAGCAATGGCCGAGCCCCGTGACACCTCACTGCCCCCCTCACGGCCCCGCCCCGCCGTACGCTCGTACGCATGACGACTGATGTACCCCTCCCCGCCCCCGGGCGTGAGATCCGGACGCTCGACGTGCTCTCCGCCGACCAGGCCGGAGCCGTCCTCGACCTGCTCGACGAAGCGACCCGTGCCGACGGCAGGCCCGCGGTCTCCGAGCAGGGCCGGCTGCAGCTCAGGGGCGGGCGCCGGGAGGGTGTGCGCCACCTTCTGCTCACCAGCTCGGGCACCCTCGTCGGGTACGCACAGCTGGAGGACACCGACCCCGTCGAGGCGCCGGCCGCCGAGCTGGTCGTGCACCCTGCGCACCGCGGCCAGGGGCACGGGCGGGCGCTGGGCGCCGCGCTGCTCGCGGCGACCGGGAAGCGGCTGCGCGTCTGGGCGCACGGCGGGAAGTCCGCGGCGCGCCACCTCGCCCAGGTCCTCGGCCTCTCCCTCTTCCGTGAACTGCGTCAGCTGCGCCGCAGCTTGAGCCCGTTGGACATGGCGGAGCCCGTGCTGCCGCCGGGCGTCACCGTCCGCACCTTCGTGCCCGGCCAGGACGACGTCGCCTGGCTCGCGGTGAACAGCGCCGCCTTCGCCCACCACCCCGAGCAGGGGGCGCTCACCCAGCGCGACCTGGACGACCGCAAGGCAGAGCCGTGGTTCGACCCGAAGGGCTTCTTCCTGGCCGAGCGCGACGGCGAGCTGATCGGCTTCCACTGGACGAAGGTGCACGCCGAGGAGCAGCTCGGCGAGGTGTACGTCCTCGGCATCCGGCCCGACGCGCAGGGCGGCGGCCTCGGCAAGGCACTCACCGCGATCGGGCTGCGCCATCTCGCCGCCGAGGGGCTGCCGACCGCGATGCTCTACGTCGACGCGGACAACAAGGCGGCCCTGACGGTGTACGAACGGATGGGCTTCGCCACCCACGAGGTGGACCTGATGTACCGCACGGAGTCCTGAACAGCCAGTTCGGAGACCCGAGCAGCCCGCCCGGAGTCCTGGGCGGCACAGCTTTCCCAAGGGGCGGCGTCGCTTGACGCCGCCCCTTCTTTCCGACACCCTTTCACTACTCAATTAGTGAAAGGGGTGAACATGGCAGAGTCCGCAGCGGTCGAGTTCCGCATCGACCGGCGCAGCGGCGTCGCCACGTACCTCCAGATCGTCCAGCAGACCAAACAGGCCCTCCGCCTCGGCCTGCTGGAGCCCGGCGACCGGCTGCCCACCGCACGCGAGGTCGTCGAGGCCACCGCCATCAACCCGAACACCGTGCTCAAGGCCTACCGCGAGCTGGAACGCGAAGGTCTCGTCGAGGCCCGGCGCGGGCTCGGCACGTTCGTGCGCCGGACCCTCGGCTCCACGGCCACCACGGACACGCCCCTGCGGGGCGAACTCACCGACTGGGCCCGCCGGGCGCGGGAGGCGGGACTGGAACGCGACGACATGAACGCGCTCTTCACCGCCGTACTGGACAGCACGTTCAAGGGGGACAGCCACACATGACAGGCGCTGCGATCGAGGCGAACGGCCTCGGCATGAAGTACCGGCGCGGGGCAGGGGGGTGGGCGGTGCGCGACTGTTCGTTCCGGCTGCCCACGGGGCGCGTGTGCGCGCTCGTCGGGCCCAACGGCGCAGGCAAGTCCACCCTGCTCGCCCTCGCCGCGGGGTTCCTGCGGCCGGTCGAGGGAATGGTACGGATCCTGGGCGCCACGCCCGCCGAGGCGCGGTCCCGGATGGCGTTCGTGGCCCAGGACAAGCCGCTGTACCCGCAGTTGACGGTCGCCGAGACGCTCTGGGCGGGCGCCGAGCTGAACCCCGCCACCTGGGACCAGGCCACCGCCGAGCGCGTCATCGGGGACCTGCCCAAGGACGCCAGGGTCCGTACGCTCTCCGGCGGCCGGCGCACTCGCCTGGCTCTGGCCCTCGCGCTCGGCAAGCGGGCCGAACTGCTGCTGCTCGACGAACCGATGGCCGACCTCGACCCGCTCGCCCGGCACCAGCTGATGGGCGTCCTGATGGCGGAGGCCGCCGAGCACGCCACCACCATCGTGATGTCCTCGCACATCCTCGCCGAGCTGGAGGGTGCCTGCGACTACCTCCTGCTCGTCGACGGCGGCCGGGTCCGCCTCGGCGGCGAGACGGAGGACATACTCGCCGCGCACGCCCTGCTGACGGGTCCGGTACGGGAGCTGGCACCGCACACCGTCGTCGAGTCCCGCACGACGGGACGGCAGCTGACCGCACTGGTACGGAGGGAGGGCCCGGTGGACGACTCGGCCTGGGAGATCGCGGAACCGTCGCTCGAGGAACTGCTGCTGGCGCATCTCCGGTCACCGGAGGCACCGGCGCTGCTGACGCCGAGCGCCGAGGCCGGCAGGGAGGTGGCTGCCGTATGAGCGCCATCGGTCTGCGTACGCCCGTCGCACCCGCCTCCGGGTTGCGGGGCCCCGTCCGCGTCCTTCTCCGCCAGCACCGCCGTTCCCTGTGGGCGGCCGGCGCACTCCTGGTGCTGGGCGTCTCCATCGTGGTCGGGCTCCGGATCTGGGTCGCGGCCGCGAGCTCGGCCGAACGCTGCGCCGACGGCGATATCACCCGCTGCGGCGACGGCCTGTACCTGACCACGTACGCCCGCACCGCCACCGAGACCTATCTGTCGGGCGGCGGCACCGCCGTCCTGCTGCTCGCCGGGCTCATCGGCGTCTTCGTCGCGGGACCGCTGATCGCCCGCGAGCTGGAGAGCGGTACGTACCGGCTCGCCTGGGTCCAGTCCGTGTCCCCGGCCCAGTGGCTGGCGGCCCGGCTCGCCCTTCCTGCGGCTCTGACGACCGCCGGGATGACCACTCTGGTCCTCGTCTACCGATGGGGCTTGTCGGGTATGCAGAGCAAGGCGCACGCCACGGGACTGAGCTGGAACGAGAACGATATCCACCCCGCCCTCGGTCCGACCGCCGTCGCCTACGCCCTGCTGGCCGTGGCCGTCGGCGCCCTGTGCGCCGTGGTCGTACGCCGCACCGTCCTGTCCATGAGCCTCACGGCCCTCGTCCTCGGCACGGTCATGCTGGGGTTCGGCAAGCGCCGCTACGAGCTCTGGCCGACCGTCCGCTATCTGGGCCGCGACTACCCGACCGGTGACACCTGGCACATCGAGTCGGGCATGCTCACCGCCTCCGGCAAGGAGATCTACTGGAAGGACTGTTTCCCGACCGACTCGGCGGAGTCCTTCACGAGCTGCCTGCGCAACCGGGGCGGCATCACGGCCTTCGGCGACTACCACCCCGCCTCGCACTTCTGGCCGCTCCAGCTCGTCGAGACCGGCATCCTGCTCGTCCTCGCCGCCGCTGCCGTCGCCCTCGCCTTCCGCGTGCTGCGCCGCCGCCACGGCTGATCCGCCCCGATCGCCGGGGTCCGGGCCGCGCGGGGGGGGCGGCCCGGACCCCGCACAGGCGCCCCGTCGGCGCAACTGCGCACCCGCACACCGCTTCCTGCACGTCATGTCGCCGTTACCGGCCATTCAGACGCGCTTGCAACCCTCTCAGGATGCAGCCAGCTGTGCCGACCCCCCGCAACGGGAAAAATCCCGGCAGAGACCGTGCGATTCCCGCGGTCCCCGTACCGTCCGACGCGCCCCAGGGGCCTTCCGCGCGGAACAATAGGGCCATGAGCCAGCAGCCCAGCTCCGAGGTCCCGGTCCAGCCCGCCGCGCAGCCGTCCATCGGCTCTCTCGCCGCGCACCGTCCGCATGCCGTCGCGTCGGCGAACGGCGGACTTTCCACCGCCGCCGACCTCGATCCCGATCTCGACGCGGACGCGGATGCGTACGAACCCGATGTCGACGGCGACGAGCTGCCCCATGGCCGGTTCCTGGACCGGGAGCGCAGCTGGCTCGCGTTCAACGAGCGAGTGCTGGAACTGGCCGAGGACCCTGCTACGCCCCTCCTCGAACGGGCGAATTTCCTCGCCATCTTCGCCTCTAACCTGGACGAGTTCTTCATGGTCCGGGTGGCGGGTCTCAAGCGCCGTATCGCCACCGGCGTCGCCACCCGCTCCGCCTCCGGTCTGCAGCCCCGTGAGGTCCTCGACCTGATCTGGACCCGGTCCCGAGAGCTCATGGCCCGGCACGCCGCCTGTTACCAGCAGGACATCGCGCCCGCACTTTCCGACGAGGGCATCCAGCTGATCCGCTGGCCGGAGCTGACCGAGAAGGAACAGGCCCGCCTGTTCACCTTCTTCCGGCAGCGGGTCTTCCCCGTACTGACGCCGCTGGCCGTCGACCCGGCACACCCGTTCCCGTACATCTCAGGCCTCTCGCTCAACCTCGCGGTCGTCGTACGCAACCCGGTGAGCGGACACCGCCACTTCGCCCGCGTCAAGGTGCCGCCGCTGCTGACCCGGTTCCTGGAGGCGTCTCCGCAGCGGTACGTCCCCATCGAGGACATCATCGCCGCGCACCTGGAAGAGCTCTTCCCCGGCATGGAGGTCCTTGCCCACCACATGTTCCGGGTCACCCGGAACGAGGACCTGGAGGTCGAGGAGGACGACGCCGAGAACCTCCTCAAGGCCCTGGAGAAGGAGCTCATGCGGCGCCGTTTCGGCCCGCCGGTGCGCCTGGAGGTCGAGGAGTCCATCGACCCGTACGTCCTGGACCTGCTGGTCCGGGAGCTCAAGGTGTCCGACGCCGAGGTCTACCCGCTGCCCGGCCCTCTCGACCTCACCGGACTGTTCGGCATAGCGTCCCTGGACCGGCCCGAGCTGAAGTTCCCCAAGTTCATCGCGGGCACCCACCGCGATCTCGCCGAGGTCGAGTCCGCCTCCGCACCGGACATCTTCGCCGCGCTGCGCGAACGTGATGTGCTGCTGCACCACCCGTACGACTCGTTCTCCACCTCCGTCCAGGCGTTCCTGGAGCAGGCGGCGGGTGACCCGGACGTGCTCGCGATCAAGCAGACGCTGTACCGGACCTCGGGCGACTCGCCGATAGTCGACGCGCTGATCGACGCCGCCGAGTCCGGCAAACAGGTCCTCGTACTCGTCGAGATCAAGGCCCGCTTCGACGAGCAGGCCAACATCAAGTGGGCGCGCAAGCTGGAGGAGGCCGGCTGCCATGTCGTCTACGGCCTCGTCGGGCTGAAGACCCACTGCAAGCTCTCGCTCGTGGTCCGCCAGGAGGGCGACACGCTGCGCCGCTACTCGCACGTCGGGACCGGCAACTACCACCCGAAGACGGCGCGGCTGTACGAGGACCTCGGCCTGCTGACCGCGGACCCGCAGGTCGGGGCGGATCTCTCCGACCTCTTCAACCGGCTCTCCGGCTACTCCCGCCGCGAGACGTACCGTCGGCTGCTCGTCGCCCCGAAGTCCCTGCGCGACGGACTGATCGCCCGCATAAACAAGGAGATCGCGCACCAGCGGGCCGGGCGCCCCGCCTACGTGCGCTTCAAGGTCAACTCGATGGTCGACGAAGCGATCATCGACGCCTGCTACCGGGCCGCCCAGGCGGGCGTCCCGGTGGACATCTGGGTACGCGGCATCTGCGCGATCCGCCCCGGCGTCCCCGGCCTCTCCGAGAACATCCGGGTCCGCTCGATACTGGGCCGCTTCCTCGAACACTCCCGGGTCTTCTCGTTCGGCAACGGCGGCGAACCCGAAGTGTGGTTCGGCAGCGCCGACATGATGCACCGCAACCTTGACCGCCGGATCGAAGCACTGGTCCGCGTCACCGACCCCGCCCACCGCGTCGCGCTCAGCCGACTCCTGGAGACAGGTATGGCCGACACCACCTCCTCCTGGCACCTCGGTCCCGACGGGAACTGGACCCGGCACGCCACGGACGCGGACGGCCAGCCGCTGCGGCACGTACAGGAAATACTCATTGACGCCCGGAGGCGCCGGCGTGCGACGCCCTGACCACCAGACGACGACCCGGACGGACGTGTCCGCGGGTGCGGTCCTCGGCCCCTACCTGCAGGAACAGGCCGCGGACTTCCTGCGGAGCCTGCGCCTGCACCACGAGAACAGCGCTCCCACGGACGCCGGGTCCCTCGTCGCCGAAGAGGCCGCCTGCGCCCTGCGCCGGTCGGCCCGCCGCATCAGCGGCACCCTGCACACCTTCCGCTCGGCACTCGAACCGGGCTGGGCCGAACAGCTCCGTACGGAACTGGCCTGGCTCTCCGGCACCCTGGCCCGCGAGCACGCGTACGCGACCCGGCTCACCCGGCTCCTCGACGCGCTGCACGCCCTGTCCGGCTCCTCGCTGCCCGCGGCCCGCGCGAAGGCCACGGCCGTCGTACCCCGCGACACCGATGCCGCCCAGCACGAAGTCGCCCAGCAGGCCGTCGTCCACGCCAAGGAACGCGGCGCCGCGCTCGACGTCGGCGCGGCCCGGGCCGGGGCGCTGCTGGAGCGGCAGCTGACCCTCGCCAGAACCCGCGCGCACTCGGCGGCGCTCCAGGCGCTGGGCTCGTCCCGGTTCCACGCGGTCGCCGACGCGGTCGCCCTGCTCGCCTCCGAGGTCCCGCTCTCCGCCGCGGCCGACGCCCCGGCCGTCGAGATGCTGCACGGGCCCGCCGACCGCGCCGAACAGCGGCTGCTCGGTGCGGTGGCCGCGCTCCCGTCGGACGGGGCGGCCGAGCCGTACAACGAGGCGTACGACGCACCCTGGCACCAGACCCGCCTTCTGCTGCGACTGCACCGGTACGCCCACGAGGTGGTACGCGGCGCCCCCGACCCGGTCCTGGCCGCCCCCGGGCACGCGCTCGACCTGCACCGGGACGCGGCAGAGGCGGCAGCGGCAGCGGCAGCGGCAGCCCGCACACCCCGGATCGCGCCGGCCACCGCGTACGCCCTGGGAGTGCTCCACGCCGACCAGCGGCACGAGGTGGAGGCGGCCCGCGGGGCTTTTCGGGAGACCTGGCCGTACGCGGCGGCCGTGACCGCGCCATGACCGGCACCACCGTGCTGGCCGCGGGGTGCGTGCTGTGGCGCCGGGCGCCGCACTCCGGAGAGCTGGAGATCTGCCTGGTCCACCGGCCCCGCTACGACGACTGGTCGCACCCGAAGGGCAAGCTCAAGCGTGGCGAGCCGGCGAGGGACGCGGCCCTGCGCGAGGTCCTTGAGGAGACCGGGCACCACTGCGTACCGGGTGCCCCGCTGCCCACCGTCCGGTACGTCGCGAACGGCCGTCCCAAGGAAGTCACGTACTGGGCGGCCGAGGCGACGGACGGCGCGTTCGTCCCGGGCGACGAGGTGGACCGCGTCCTCTGGCTCTCCCCGGAAGCGGCCCGTACCCGCCTCACCCAGCCCCGCGACCGTGCGTTGCTGGACGCACTGCTGACCGCCCTGCCGACGGCATAGGGGCACTTTCAAGCCACCCGGCGATCGAGGGGTAAAGGGCCCACCGGCCCCCGGTCAGCACACGCTCCGCGCACATCACGCAACCGCAGCGCGAGCGCCGCACCGCACCGCCCGCCACGGTTCACCTTCCGTTCACTCTCCCCCGTAGGCCACTTCACCTGTTCTGCCTAATTTCGGCAGTGCACGGTGCGCGGCGAAACGCCGCACCACCCACCACATCGCACGCCGTCGTAGAACGAACAAGACCTCGGCGGCTCCTGGAAGGAAACACCCGAAAGTGAAGCTTCAGCGCAAGAACCGGCTTCGTGCCACCGCGCTCGGTGCCCTCGCCGTCTCCAGCGCCCTGGTCCTCACGGCGTGCGGTTCGGACAACAACAGCGGCAGCGCCACCGGCGGCAGCGGCGAGAAGACGAGCGCCGCGTCGGACGTCAAGTGCGACGACGCCAAGGGTCAGCTGCTCGCCTCCGGCTCCAGCGCACAGAAGAACGCCATGGACCTCTGGGTCAAGAACTACATGGCCGGCTGCACGGGCGTGGAGATCAACTACAAGGCGTCGTCCTCGGGTGAAGGCATCATCGCCTTCAACCAGGGCACCGTCGGCTTCGCCGGCTCCGACTCGGCGCTGAAGCCCGAAGAGGTCGCCGACTCGAAGAAGATCTGCAAGACCGGACAGGGCATCAACCTCCCGATGGTCGGCGGCCCGATCGCGATCGGCTTCCACCTCGAGGGTGTCGACAGCCTGACGCTGGACGCCCCCACGCTTGCCAAGATCTTCGACGGCAAGATCAAGAAGTGGAACGACAAGGCGATCGCCAAGCTCAACGACGGCGTGAAGCTTCCGAACAAGGCGATCCAGGCCTTCCACCGCTCCGAGGACTCCGGCACCACGCAGAACCTCGGCAAGTACCTCGCGGCCACCGCGCCGAACGACTGGAAGTACGAGCCCGAGAAGAAGTGGCCGGCCCCCGGTGGCCAGGCCGCGTCCGGCTCCGCCGGTGTCGCCGCCCAGGTGAAGCAGGTCGACGGCTCGATCGGTTACTTCGAGCTCTCGTACGCCTCTTCGCAGTCCATCTCCACGGTCGACATCAACACCGGTGGCTCCGCCCCGGTCAAGGCCTCCTCGGAGAACGCCTCCAAGGCCATCGCCGCCGCCAAGGTCGCGGGCACCGGCAAGGACCTGGCGCTCGACCTCGACTACACCACCAAGGCCGAGGGTGCGTACCCGATCGTCCTGGTGACGTACGAGGTCGTCTGCGACACGGGCAACAAGGCCGAGACGCTCTCCACGGTCAAGTCCTTCCTGAACTACACCGCCGGTGACGAGGGCCAGAAGCTCCTCACCGACGCCGGTTACGCGCCGATCCCGACCGAGATCAACGCCAAGGTCCGCGAGACCATCGCGTCCCTCAAGTAACCAGAAGCAACACCCGCAACACCAGCTGAATCAGCTCCACACGCAACGCAAGCAACACAGGCGGCCGGTCCGGTGCACCCCTCCGGGCCGGCTCGCCACCCCACCCCATCCGGTGCACCGCCGCCAGGGGAGCCACACAGCTCCCCCACACAGACCGGAAAGACCATGGCTTCCACCACACCGATAGACACGCCACCGGCGCGCCCGGTGCAGCGCAAGCGCGCCAGGCCCAAGGCCCCCGGACGCGCAGGCGACAAAATCTTCCTGGGCCTCTCACGGGGTTCAGGCATTCTGCTGCTCGTGATCATGGCGTCGATCGCCGCGTTCCTGACGTACCGCGCGACCCTCGCCGTCTCCAAGGACCAGGGCAACTTCTTCACCACGCTGGACTGGAACCCGGTCGGCGACAAGCCGGTCTTCGGTATCGCGGTCCTGCTCTTCGGCACAGTCGTCAGCTCGATCATCGCGATGGCCATCGCGGTTCCGATCGCTGTCGGTATCGCCCTCTTCATCTCGCACTACGCGCCGCGCAAGCTGGCCGCGCCCCTCGCGTACGTCGTCGACCTGCTCGCCGCAGTGCCGAGCATCGTGTACGGCATCTGGGGCGCCCTCTTCCTGGTCCCGTACCTGGAGGGCCTGAACCTCTGGCTCGACCAGTTCTTCGGCTGGACGTACGTGCTGGACAAGACCGAGGTCGGCGTCGCCCGCTCGCTCTTCACCGTCGGCATCCTGCTCGCGATCATGATCCTGCCGATCGTGACGAGCGTCAGCCGCGAGGTCTTCCTCCAGGTCCCGAGGATGAACGAGGAAGCCGCCCTCGCCCTCGGCGCCACCCGCTGGGAGGTCATCCGCCTCTCGGTGCTTCCCTTCGGCCGCTCCGGCGTGATCTCCGCGTCGATGCTGGGCCTCGGCCGCGCACTCGGCGAGACGATGGCCGTCGCCACGGTCCTCTCGCCGAGCTTCCTCATCTCGGCGCATGTGCTGAATCCCGGCGGCGGAACGTTCGCCCAGAACATCGCCGCGAAGTTCGACGAGGCCGACCAGTTCGGGCGTGACGCCCTGATCGCCTCCGGCCTCGTCCTCTTCATCCTCACCCTGCTGGTCAACGGCGCGGCCCGGCTCATCATCGCCCGCCGCAAGGAGTACTCGGGGGCCAACGCATGAGCCAGGCAGCCAACACCGGCATCCAGGAACGCCCCACCTCCACGGCGGCCGCTTCCAGGAACAGCCTCAGCAGCCGGGCGCTCCCCCGCTGGGCCCCGCTCGCCTTCGCGGCCGCAGCGGTCGTGCTCGGCGTCGGTATCGGCGCGGCGGCGGGCTGGCAGAGCCGCATCCAGTGGGGCCTGTTCTCCGCGGTGCTGTTCGTCGTCATCTCGTACGTCACGACGTCGGTCGTCGAGAACCGGCGCCAGGCCAAGGACCGGCTCGCCACCAGCATCGTCTGGGTGTGCTTCCTCCTCGCCATCGTTCCGCTGGCCTCGCTGGTCTGGACGACGGTCAGCCGCGGCGCGAAGGTCCTGGACGGCTACTTCCTCACCCACTCCATGGCCGGCGTGCTCGGCACGGAGCCGGGCGGCGGTGTCTACCACGCACTGATCGGCACCCTGGAACAGGTCGGCCTCGCCACCCTGATCTCGGCCCCGATCGGCCTGCTGACCGCCGTCTACCTGGTGGAGTACGGCAAGGGCGCGCTCGCCAAGGCCGTGACGTTCTTCGTCGACGTGATGACCGGCATCCCGTCCATCGTGGCCGGCCTCTTCATCCTGTCGATCATGCTGATGACGAAGCTCCAGCCGTCCGGCCTGATGGGTTCGCTGGCGCTCACGATCCTGATGATCCCGGTCGTGGTCCGCTCCACCGAGGAGATGCTCAAGCTCGTCCCGAACGAGCTCCGTGAGGCATCGCTCGCCCTCGGCATCCCGAAGTGGCGCACCATTCTGAAGGTGGTCCTGCCCACCGCGATCGGCGGCATCACCACCGGTGTGATGCTCGCGATCGCCCGGATCGCCGGCGAGACCGCACCGATCATGCTGCTGGTCTTCGGCAGCCAGCTGATCAACCCGAACCCCTTCCAAGGCGCACAGTCGTCGCTCCCCTTCTACATCTGGGAGCAGTACAAGATCGGCAGCGAGGCGTCGTACGACCGCGCCTGGGCCGCCGCTCTGGTCCTGATCGCCTTCGTCATGATCCTCAATCTGGTGGCCCGCGGCATCGCCCGCTGGAAGGCCCCGAAGACCGGCCGCTGACGCGGCACGAAAGAAGCAGTGATTCAGATGGCCAAGCGCATCGACGTCAGCGGCCTGTCCGCCTATTACGGCTCCCACCTCGCCATCGAGGACATCTCGATGACCGTGGAGCCCCGCTCCGTGACCGCCTTCATCGGCCCGTCCGGCTGCGGCAAGTCCACTTTCCTGCGCACCCTGAACCGGATGCACGAGGTCACCCCCGGTGGCCGCGTCGAGGGCAAGGTGCTGCTGGACGACGAGAACCTGTACGGCTCCCACGTCGACCCGGTCACCGTGCGCCGCACGGTCGGCATGGTCTTCCAGCGCCCGAACCCGTTCCCGACGATGTCGATCTTCGACAATGTCGCGGCAGGCCTGAAGCTGAACGGCTCGTACAAGAAGAGCCAGCTGTCGGACACCGTCGAGAAGTCCCTTCGCGGCGCCAACCTCTGGAACGAGGTCAAGGACCGCCTGAACAAGCCCGGCTCCGGTCTCTCCGGTGGCCAGCAGCAGCGCCTGTGCATCGCCCGTGCGATCGCGGTCGAGCCGGATGTGCTGCTGATGGACGAACCGTGCTCCGCCCTGGACCCGATCTCCACCCTCGCCATCGAGGACCTGATCGGCGAGCTGAAGGAGCGCTTCACGATCGTCATCGTGACGCACAACATGCAGCAGGCGGCCCGCGTCTCGGACCGTACGGCGTTCTTCAACCTCGCGGCGGTCGGCAAGCCCGGCAAGCTCGTGGAGATCGACGAGACGGAGCGGATCTTCTCCAACCCGTCGGTGCAGGCGACGGAGGACTACATCTCCGGCCGCTTCGGGTGATCAAGGACAGCCTTGGGGTGCTGCATGGCGGTGCCACCCACAAGGCAAAGGGTCCGCCCCCGCTCCTCACATGGGAGCGGGGGCGGACCCAATTCCGGGACCGGACCACCCGACCGGCACATCGAGGCCGCCCGGAAAATCGTTCAAGCCGGCCGGCGGGCGGATCAAGCCCTTCGGCAGACCGGTCAGGACCGGTCGGGGATGCCTCGGAGCGCACATCGAGCCCGTCCGGGGATCGAGGACGAAGCGGCCACCGGACGCCCCCGGCACCCAGCAGTCCTGGCCGTCCTAGCCGAACATCAGCACAACAAGCCCGTAACTGGCCGCAGCCACCAACGCCGCAGCCGGCATCGTGATGAACCACCCGAGGATGATGTTCTTCGCGACCCCCCACCGCACAGCGTTCACCCGCTTCGTCGCCCCCACACCCATGATCGCCGAGGTGATCACATGCGTCGTGGAGATCGGCGCGTGAAACAGGTACGCCGAGCCGAACATGATCGACGCCCCGGTCGTTTCGGCGGCGAAACCCTGCGGCGGGTCCAGCTCGATGATCTTCCGGCCGAGCGTCCGCATGATCCGCCAGCCACCCGCGTACGTACCCAGCGAGAGCATCAGCGCGCAGACGAGCTTCACCCAGACCGGGATCGGGTCGTTCGGACCTTCGACATCGGCGATGACCAGCGCCATCACCACGATGCCCATCGTCTTCTGCGCGTCCTGCAGACCGTGCCCGAGCGCCATCCCGGCAGCCGAGACCGTCTGCGCGATCCGGAAACCGCGCTTGGCCTTGTGCGGGTTGGAATTCCGGAACATCCACATGATCGCGACCATCACCAGATAGCCGACGATCAGACCCACGACGGGCGAGATGAACATCGGAATGACGATCTTGTCGAGCACCCCGTCCCAGTGCACCATCGTTCCGCCGGCCAGCGCCGCACCGACCATGCCACCGAAGAGGGCGTGCGAGGACGACGACGGCAGCCCGAAGTACCAGGTCACGAGGTTCCAGATGATCGCGCCGACGAGTGCGGCGAAGAGGATGCCCATCCCCTTCTGCCCCTCGGGCGTCGCGATCAGGCCCTCACTGACGGTCTTGGCGACCCCCTGGCCCAGGAAGGCACCGGCGAGGTTCATCACTGCGGCCATCGCCAGGGCCGCCCGCGGGGTCAGTGCCCGGGTGGAGACCGAGGTGGCGATGGCGTTCGCCGAGTCGTGGAAGCCGTTCGTATAGGTGAAGCCGAGCGCGACAGCAATGGTCACGACCAGCGCAAAGGTGTCCACGTGGTTCAGGACTCCTTGACCGCGATGGTCTCCACCGTGTTGGCGACGTGCTCGAACGCGTCGGCCGCCTCTTCCAGCACATCCACGATCTGCTTGAGCTTCAGCACCTCAATGGCGTCGTACTTGCCGTTGAAGAGGTGGGCGAGCAGCTTCCGGTGGATCTGGTCGGCCTGGTTCTCCAGACGGTTGACCTCGATCCAGTACTCGGTGAGGTTGTCCATCGTCCGCAGACTCGGCATCGCCTCGGCGGTCAGCTCGGCCGCCCGCGCCAGTACCTCGATCTGCTGCTCGACACCCTTGGGGAGTTCTTCGACCTGGTACAGCACGACCAGGTCGACGGCCTCCTCCATGAAGTCCATGATGTCGTCGAGCGACGATGCGAGGTTGTAGATGTCCTCGCGGTCGAACGGCGTGATGAATGAGGAGTTCAGCTGGTGGAAGATCGCGTGGGTGGCATCGTCCCCTGCGTGCTCCGCTGCCCGCATACGCTCCGCGATCTCGACTCGGGAGGCAGAGTCCGCCCCGAGCAGTTCCATCAGGAGTTTCGAGCCCGTGACGATGTTGTCCGCGGATGCGGAGAACATGTCGTAGAAGCTCGTCTCCCTGGGGGTCAGACGAAAGCGCACGTGGGGTCCTCGGGATGCTTTGGATTCGGTCAGGCTGATGCTAGGCGCATCATCCGGCCACGGCTAACCGGCGTTCTTCAGTGTCGCGCATCGGACACAGTGATCAGCACGGGCCCCCGGTCACGTTTCAGCTGAGTTCGTTAGGATATACCCACCAGGGGTATATAAAACGGCGGAGTAAAGGGAAAACGGGAGGCAGTGATGAGCACCACCGAGGCCACGGAGGCCACGGGTCCTGCGGAAGCGACGGACCCCACATCGATCGTCACCGACCACGACCGCGGCATACATGGCTACCACCACCAGAAGGCCGAGCACGTCAAACGGCTGCGCCGGATCGAGGGCCAGATCCGCGGCCTGCAGCGGATGGTCGACGAGGACGTCTACTGCATCGACATACTGACCCAGGTCTCGGCGTCCACGAAGGCCCTCCAGTCGTTCGCGCTCCAGCTCCTGGAGGAGCATCTGCGGCACTGCGTCGCCGACGCGGCAGTCAAGGGCGGCGAGGAGATCGACGCGAAGGTCGAGGAAGCCACGAAGGCGATCGCCCGCCTCCTGCGCACCTGAGGTGACCCCACCTGACGTGGGCTTCCTTCACCCCTTCAGCAACGCCCTCCCGACCGGCCCCCTTCGTCCGTCATCGCCGGTGGTCGGCCTGCCGGGGGACGGTGGTGCGTTCGGCGGTGGCAGTCACCTTGACGTCGAGCACTTCGTCGATACGGTCCGCACTGAGCCGTTCCCCGATCGCCGCCGATGCCGCGATCATCAGCTCACCGCACAGCTCGATCTCGGCAAGGGCCACATGGTCGTGATCGGTCCGAGCGCTGAGCGTCACCACGTACGTCACCTCTCACTGCCGTCGCCGACTTCCTAGCGTAGGGAGCGGACCGCGCGCCGCGCATGGCACGGACGGACCATTTCGGCCCCGCCGGATGCACTACCGCTGCCCCTGTTGGATCTTCCCGGTGTAGATGTCCCGATCGTCCGGAAGCTGTACGGTGACCGGCACCCCGAACCCGGACAGCAGCGTCGTCGACACCACCTGTACCGTCGGGCCGCCGTCGCCCCCGTTGGCGAAGCTGAACCGGTGCCGCACCTTCCGCAGCCGCCCCGCCTCGTCCAGATACACGTCGAACGGCACCGCGTTCGTGCGGAACCCTCGCGCCGCCGCGGCCAGCGCATCGCGTGATCCCGGCGAGGCGGCCCGCGCCGCCCGCCCGATGTCCGCGGTCCCCCGGTAGTGCCGGACCGGCACCCCGGCCAGCTCGCTCCGCCCCACGTACGTGACCTCGCGCGCCCCGCGAAGCAGCTCGGCGGCGGCCATCGGGTCGGTGGCCCCGCCGGTGACCAGATTGCCGTCCTCCAGAGCCGTCGTATCGACCCTGACCCACTTGCTGCCGGGTACTCCGGCGCCACGGTTCTTCATGTACAGCGCGCCGGGGGTGAAGAGCTCGGTGATGGGACGGTGTTCCTCCTCGCCCGCGGCGTCCTTCGGCAGCACGAGCGTGAGCCGGCCGAGCTGCTTGCGGAAGTCGTACGTGCCCCGCCCGGTGATCGTCACCCGCGTCCCGCCGGCCGCGGTCTCCATCGACGTACGCACCTCGGCGCTTCCGGCAACGGCCTGCCCCCCTGGCTGATTTTCGCCCCTCCCGTCGGCCCCGGCGAGCACCTCGGCCGCCCGGTGGACGATGTCGACGGAATCGGCCCCGCCCCGTTCGTCCGCGACGGCCCGGCCGCCGACGACACCGCCGCTTCCGCCACCGGCCGAGCATCCGGCGGTCGCCGCCATCACGCCCACCACGGCGAGGGCGCAGACGGCGCGCGCCCCGCCTCCGGACCTGTGCTGCTGCACCACCATCGCCTGCCAACCCCCAACGACGTAACTGCTTGCCCGAGCACCCCGCCCGCTTCGCATAACGACCACCCGTGTCCCCCGTCACGCCGTGCCCGCAGGGCTCACCGCCAGGTGGCCGTCCCCAGTACCGTGGACGCGTGTATCACCAGCACACCGACGAGGCCCCGCCGACCGCTCCCTGCGCAGCGACCGCGTCCTCCGCGCACCAGCCGTTCACCATCGAACGCGGCTCGTTCTGCATCGCCCGCTGCAGCTGCGGCTGGACCGGTCCGGCCCGTCGCTCGCGCGACCGCGCCCGCACGGACGCCGAAGAGCACCGCTCCGCCCCCTGATCACCGATCCCCCCTCTGATCGCCGATCGCTTCCCCGATCGCCGATCACCTCCCCCCGCTCGCTGATCACCCTGACCCGCGACGAGGCCATCCCCCGGAGGTCCGATGAACCTGCCGAACCGGCGCACCCTGCTCACCGCGGGCGCGGCAACAGCTCTCGCCGGCGTCACCGCATGCAACAAGGCCAGCTCCGGCTCCGACTCCGGCAGCAGCACTTCCACCACCACGACCCGCACCCCGTCGAAACCACCCGCCTCATCGGCCTCCGCCACCCCGAAGGGTCCGGCGAACTGGTCCGCCCTGGCCAAGAGCCTCGACGGCACGCTCGTACGCCCCGGCGACGCCACCTATCCGACGGCCCGCCAGCTCTACAACACCCGGTTCGACAACCTGAAACCCGCGGCGGTCGCCTACGTCCGGCACGAGGCGGACATCCGCGAGTGCCTGGCTTTCGCCCGCCGCAGTGCCACACCCGTCTCCATCCGCAGCGGCGGCCACTCCTACGCGGGCTGGTCGAGCGGCAACGGCCGCCTGGTCATTGACGTCTCGTCACTCTCCCGCGTCGACCGGGACGGCACCATCGGTGCGGGCGCCAAGCTGGCCGACGTCTACTGGGGTCTCACTCCGCACGGCCTGACGATCCCCGGCGGCTCCTGTCCGACGGTCGGCATCTCCGGCCTGACCCTCGGCGGCGGCCACGGTGTCGCATCCCGCGCATACGGCCTGACCTGCGACAGCCTCACCGCGGCCACCCTCGTCACGGCCGACGGCAAGACCGTCACCGCCGACGCCAAGCACCACCCGGACCTCTTCTGGGCGCTGCGCGGCGCGGGCAACGGCAACTTCGGTGTGGTCACCGAGCTGAAGTTCCGCACCCGCCCGGCCCCGCAGACCGTGATGGCGTACATGTCGTGGCCCTGGTCACGCGCCCAGTCCGTGATCACGGCCTGGCAGGCGTGGGGCCCGAGCCAGCCCGACGAGATCTGGTCGTCCGCGCATCTGGCGGCCGGCCCGGGCGGCGGCAACCCGACGGTGTCGATCGCCGCTTTCAGCCTCGGCACCTACGGCGACCTGCAGAATGCGGTCGACCGCCTCGCCGACCGGATCGGCGCATCGGCCACCTCGGTCTCGCTGCGCCGCCGCAGCTACCAGGACTCGATGCTCGTGTACGCGGGCTGCTCGACCATCACCGAGGCCCAGTGCCATCTGCCGGGCAGGACACCCGGCCGCACCCCGCAGGGCACCCTCCAGCGCGAGACGTACGCCGCCGCGTCCGACTTCTTCGACCACTCCCTGTCCCCGGCAGGTGTTCGCGCCCTGCTCCAACGGGCCGAGGCGTTCACCCGGATCGGCGTGAGCCCCAGCGGTGGCGGCGGATCGATCGCACTGACGGCGCTCGGCGGGGCGATCAACCGGGTCGCCCCGGCCTCGACGGCCTTCGTCCACCGACGCTCCCGGATGCTCGCCCAGTACATCGGCTCCTGGCGCCCCGGCACCGCGGGAACCGCCCAGCAGAACTGGCTGAAAAGCACACACGCGGCGCTGCACCCCTACGCGTCCGGTGCTGCGTACCAGAACTACACCGACCCGACGCTGCGGGACTGGCGGCAGGCGTACTACGGCACGGCGAACAGCCGTCTGACCCGTCTGAAGAGTCAGTACGACCCCGGGCGGCTGTTCACGTTCCCGCAGGCGCTGTGACGTGGGGCGGCGGGCCGCGGAACGAATCCCGGCCCGCCGCCGAACGTCCGCATCTGCTGCCTACGCGGCCAGATCCTTCTCACCGACGCCGCCGCCCGACCCCGGGCGCGGCTCGGGGATCCCGAGCGCCCCGCCCCGGCCCTCGGCCGTGGCCGGCACCGGACGGCGCGACCGCACCAGCCGACCCACCCGTTCCGACCGGGAGACGGCCGTCACCACCGGAGTCAGCAGCGCCATCGCGAGCGGTGCGAGCAGAAGTGCGGTGGCCGTGCCGAGCGCGAATCCGCCGATGACGTCGGTGGGGTAGTGGACCCCCATGTATACCCGGCAGAACCCTTCCACCAGCGCGAGGGCGATCGCGGCGAAGCCGAACTTACGGTTGGCCACGAACAGCCCGACGGCCAGAGCCATCGCCATGGTCGCGTGGTCGCTCACAAAGGAGAAGTCGTCCTTCCCCGACACGAGGACGTCCAGCCCCTGGTGGTCGCGGAACGGACGCGGCCGCTCCACGAAGCCCCGGATCGGAATGTTGACGAGCAGTGCGATACCGGCGGAGAGGGGTGCCCAGACGATCCCGGCGACAGCCGTCACCGAGTCGTCGGCCGTGCCGCGCCGGCGAACGCTCCACCAGCACCACACGACCACCAGGACCATGCCGAGCATGATCCCGTACTCGCCGACGAACTCCATGATCCGGTCGAACCAGGTCGGAGCGGACTTCGCGAGCCCGTTGATGTCGTAGAGCAGGCTGACGTCGGGGTTCGACCCATCCAGTGCGAGTCCAGCCATCTGCTGCGGCCCCTTGCCTTGTCTGCTGCCGCGGTGCACGCCCGTGTGCACCGCTTATGACGAACCCCTGTGTTCGGTTCGACCACTGCTTCGATCGCTACTTCGATCCCTGCGGCGATCGCTACTGCGTGATGCGTGTGGCTGTGCCGGTCAGTGCCACATGGTCAGTGCGCATGCTGTCCCAGTCCAGGGAACGACACGCTCCGGGCGTACGTTCCACTCTCCACCGAATGATCACCATGACGTTATCGAAGAGTGACTCATCGTCGCAGCTCAGGGCCCAGGCTTCACGGAGAGTTCCGGCCATGGCCGACCCTGCGTCATACCGTCGGGAGGGCCGTCGGAAGGGCCGCGGCCCCGTCCTTCGTGACGCGTGTCGCACCGAAGTAGTCGGGCGTGTCGATCTTGTCGAACCGGATCACGGCCCCGGTGTACGGCGCATTGATCATGTATCCGCCGCCGACGTACAGCCCGACGTGGTGGATCGCCCGGGAGTTGGCCAGGTCGTCCGAGAAGAACACCAGGTCACCCGGGAGCAGCTCGTCCCGTGAGGGGTGCGGCCCGGCGTTGTACTGATCGTTCGCCACGCGCGGCAGCTCGATGTCGACGGTCCGGTACGCGGCCTGCGTCAGCCCGGAACAGTCGAACCGGCCACCCTGATCCGCCGTGCCGTTCCCGCCCCACAGGTACTTCGTACCGAGCTTCTTCTGCGCGAAGTAGATCGCCCCGGCCGCCTGCCGCGACGGCTCGATCCGGCCGACCGGCCGGGCGAAGCTCTTCTCCAGGGACCGGATGATCTTGACGTAGTTCTGTGTCTCGGAGATCTGCGGTACGCCACCCGCCCTGATCACCCGGTACGCACCGGCGTTGTACGCGGCGAGCATGTTGTCGGTCTGATCCCCCGGCACCTTCTTCACATAACCGGCGAGTTCGCAGTCGTAGCTGGCGGCGGACGGGATCGCGTCGGCCGGATCCCATACGTCCCGGTCCCCGTCGCTGTCCCCGTCTATCCCGTGACCGGCCCAGGTCCCGGGGATGAACTGCGCGATGCCCTGCGCCTCGGCCGGGCTCTGGGCCCTGGGGTTCCACCCGCTCTCCTGGTAGAGCTGGGCAGCCAGCAGAGCGGGGTTGATGGCCGGGCAGAGGTTTCCCCACTTCTGGACGAGCGGCTGGAACTTCGCCGGCACCGCCCCCTTGGCCAAGCCGACGGCGCCGTTGGTACCGGCGCTGCCGAGGCCGGCGGCAGCCGAATACGTACCGACGACGAGCAGCGCCACGAAGCACATGGCCAACCCGATGCCGATCCCACCGACCACCCAGAATTTGCGCACCCCACAACCATCCCCCATCGGGGCAGGGTTCAAGGGCAGTTTCGCGGGTGTGTGCGAGTTGTCCGGATCACCACGGTCATGGATGCCATCGGCGTCACTGACCAGACATCAGGACGCCTCGGCGGACCAGTAGTCGGAGCGGACGTCGGGACGTGGCAGCGGGTAGACACCTTCGTACGAAGGGCCGTTCGGCTCGGAGGTGGAATCGGCGACCTTCGACTCCTTCACGCAAGGGCTGTCCGCCTCGAAGAACGCCTGCCCCTCTCCGCGGAAACTCAGGCTGATGCCGAACCCGGCCTTCGTCTGCGCGTACACCGCCGGAAACTCCTTGTCGTTGTTGATCCCCTTGATCCGGAAGTCGTTCTTCCGCCAGAACTTCTCCACCTTGTCCAGGAATTCCTCCCGCCGCCCGGCCGACACGATGGTCATCACGGTGCGCCTGCGGGTCACGTCGCAGCTTCCCGTTGTGGTCGGGCCGTGCGCCCACTGCACCTCGGGCTCGATGGCCTTCAGCACTGCGTCGAGCATGTCGTCGGACCGGTCGGCCGCTCCCTGCATGTCCATGGCGCCCTTCTTCCCTCCTGCACCGGTCGTCTGCAGGGGGTCGTTCCCGCAGCCGGAAAGCGAGAAGCCGAGAGCCAGGGCCACCGCAACGATCTGGAACATTCGCTTCATCGCTGTTCCTCCATCTTGAGCCGGTTGGAGTGGCCCGACACGATCAGAGCGATGCTGTCCGCCGACATGGCGTCCCGCACCGGATCAAAGTACTGGGAGTGCGCCTCCCCGCTCAGGCCATGGCTGCTGATCACCGGTGGTCCGTCGGCCACGGGGAAGCGCCTGGCCCCGAATGCCTTGCTCGCCGGGTCCTTGCCGAACCACAGATCGTCGTCCCCCGGGTCGGCCAGATCCCCGGCGAGGTACGCCCCGGCGGGCCCCGCCAGCACCAACCCCACAGCGCCGACGGCCGACTGCAGCTTGGACGGGAGCTTGGTCACCGGGTCGTTCGCCGCGGCTCCGACGAAGACATGGCCTGCGCCCACCCCGAGGTCCACAGCATGGTCCACACCCACACCGGGACTGCCGACCAGGATGATGTCGTCGACGCCCGGAATCCCACCGAGGCGCTGCGTCGCAGCGCCCACGGTCCGCGAGCCGTAGGAATGTCCGATCGCCGTCAGATGGGGATCCTTGTTCTGATTGGTGGCTGCGATGCCGCCCATGAAGTCGCTGTAGGCGGCCCCGCCCTTCACCGCCCGGCCGTCGCCCATGACTGCCAGGCTCCCCAGCCCGTCCGGTGCCTGCGGAGCGTCGTAACCGAGCCAGACGATCGCCGCGCTCGATCGGTCGTACCCCTGGGCACCGATCGCCGTGTCCCGGGCCCGCTTGAGGTCGTTCTTCGCGAACTCCTCGTCCAGGGAGGTATTCAGCCCCGGCACATACGCCGACACGTTCTTCGACGTGTCCGGATTCCCGTACGAGACGATCGCCCGCCCGTTGCCCTCGTCCCCGATACCGAGCAGGAACATCGGCGGCTGCTTCCCGTTCTCCTTCAACTGCCGGTCGATCTCCCGCAACCCCGTCAGCTGCTTCTCCGACTCCGCGTCGTCCTGACCCTCCAACTTCCCGATCAGATCACGCAGGTTGTCGCGGTTGGCCGCGTCACGCGTCGCCGCCGGGATCCCGTCCAGATTGCCTATCCGGTCCGGGGAGACCACGAGGTACCGATCGCGCCGATCCTGCGTCAGCCCGTCCCACCACGCCTTGCGCGCGGCCGGCGTGGCATCGCGCGGGATGCGGGCGTCGAGGTAGTCGCGCTCGGCCTGCTGCACCACCGCCCCGACACGGGAGCCGGAGCCTGGCAGCCCCGCCCCCACGCGACCGGCGCCGGTCGAAGCCCTGATCAGGTCCCCGGCCGCACCGGCACGGTCGCCCCGGGACCACTTGTCGTTCGCACTCTGCGCGTACTGGACCACCTGGTCACCCAGGTTCCTGCCGCTCGTGACGGGGTGAAGAACGGTATCGGCAGCACCGGTGACATCACCCCACAGGCCGTCACCGACGAGCCCCGTGAAGAACCCGCCACCCTCCGCCGCCGCCTGATCGGTCCCGTTCGGCCGGCCACTGCCCTTGCCGGCCTGGGTGGCTAAGTCACCGCTGTCGGTACTGCTGTCGGTCCCCCCGGCGCCCCCGGTGGCGGCGCTGCCACCGGAGGCCGTACCCCCGGACGCAGCCGACCCCCCGGAATCGGTACCACCGGACGCGACCGATCCACCTGAGTCCGACCCGCCCGAATCCGACCCGCCGGATACTGCGGAACCGCCCGAGTCCGTACCACCGGAGCCCGTTCCACCACCGCTCGATGTCCCACCGTCCGCACCGGCATCATGGCCGGCCACCACGTTCCCGTCCGTTGCCGGGCAGGCGCTCCCGGTCAGTTGGCAGATCGCACTCCGGATCTCGCCGGTCAGCTGTCCACCGACCTCCGTCGCCATGAGCGCGCCGACCAGAGCGACGACCACCAGGACCGTTCCCAGGTACTCCATCGCGCTCTGGCCGCGGTCCCGGCTCGGCGTGATCAACCGCAGAAGAATGAACGGCTTCTGGGTGCCGCGTTGTTCGACACCGAGTTCGAACCACGCGCGTAGACTTCGATGAAAAAGAAGAACGACGACGACGATCGGCATCACCAGTTGAGGCACACCTTGACCGCTGCCGTCGCTGCTCAGCGATGCCAGCGCACCAATGGCGAGCCAGACATGCACGGCAAGAAGACCGCGCCAGATCCAGACGCCACCGGTCCGCACATTCAGCGACAGTACGAATCCGGCGGTGCCCGGCAACGCCGCGTACAACAGCATCCCCAGCAACCGGCCGTCCACCGCATCGACCGAGGACGCCACCGTCAGCACGTCGATCGCACCTACGACGGTGACCACGAAGAGCACGCGGACGAGGATCAGCACCGCTTGCAGAACACTCGGCGGCGGCCGCTCGCCCGGACGGGCAATCACAGCACTCGCACCAGCACCGCCCGGAACCGCTAACCCTTGTAATCCAGACACGGCAAGTCCCCTACCTTGTGAGTGGGCGCAGTGATCAGCGGCCGGTCCGCCACTGCACGTATGCGACCACACAGGCACCGGACGGGGCATGGGCCCCAGGACCCAAAATGAGTCTCAAATTCCGCAACGTCAGGACGCGTCGGCCGACCAGAAGTCGGAGTGGACGTTGGGACGGGGTAGGGGATAAACGTCCTCGTAGGCGGGCCCGTTGGGCGGGGTGGTGGACTCGGCTACCTCCGACTCCTCGACGCATGGGCTGTCAACTTCGAAGAAGGCTTGACCTTTGCCGCCGATGCTGAGGGTGACACCGAAGCCATCTTTCGTCTGCGCAAAGATCGCTGGGACGTCGACATCACTATTGATGGCTTTGATCCGATAGCCGGCCTTGCGCCAGAAGCGATCTACAACTCCCAAGAAGCTGCCTCGGCGCTCCGCCGACACGATGGTCATTACGGTGCGCCTTCGAGTCACATCACAGCTACCCGTAGTGGTCGGGCCATGCGCCCACTGAACCTCCGGTTGAATTCCTTTCAATACAGCATCAAGAATGCCATCGGCATAGTCAGCTGCTTCTTGCATGTTCATATCTACCCTCTTCCCATCGTTCACACATCCGGAGAGCGACGCATACAGCAGTAGCGCCATCACGATGGTCAGGGAACGGTGACTCATCGGTACTCCTCCATCTTGATTTTGCGGGAGCGCCCCGCAGCGACCAGAGCGATGCTTTTAGCCGATACCGCATCCCTTTCTGGATCAAAGTACTGAGAGTGTGCATCGATTGAAATACCATTGCCACTGACCAGTCGCGGGCCGTCGCCCACCGGAAATCTCCTCGCACCAAATTCCCGACTAGCCGGGTCCTTGCCGAACCAGAGATCGTCATCTCCCGGGTCGGCTAGATCTCCAGCGACATTGGCAACGGATGGCCCTCCGGCGATCAATCCCACCGCGCCGACAACAGCCTCCTGTTTGGAAGGAAGCTTGGTCACCACGTCGTTCTCGGCCGCACCGACGAAGACGTGATCTTTCCCGACCCCGAGACCCTCAGCGTGGTCCACACCGACACCGGGACTGCCTACGAGGACGATGTCATCCACTCCGGGAATCCCGTCACCTTGCTGCGTGGCAGCTCCGACGGTGCGTGAGCCATAGGAGTGACCAATGGCCGTCAGGTGCGGGTTCTCATTGTCATTCGTAGCCACCAGCCCCTCCATGAAACCGTTGAATGCCAGACCACCCCTTTCTGCTCTGTCGTCACCCATTACCGCTAGACTTCTCAATCCGTCTGGTGACTGCGGTGCGTCATATCCAAGCCATGCGATCGCCGCACTGGAAGCATCGTGGTCGATGGTGCCGATCGCCGTGTCACGCGCCCGCTTAAGGTCCCCCTTCGCGAACTCCTCATCCAGAGACGTATTCAGCCCCGGCACATACGCCGACACATTCCTCGCCGTATCCGGATTCCCGTACGAGACGATCGCCCGTCCATTCCCCTCATCCCCGATCCCCAGCAGGAACATCGGCGGCTTCCGGTCATCGTGCAGCTGCCGGTCGATCTCCCGCAGCCCCGCCAGCTGCGTCTCCGCCCTCTCATCGTCCTGCCCCTCCAGCTTCCCGATCAGCAGCTGAAGGTTGTCCCGGTTGGCCGCATCCCGTACCACCGCCGGGATCCCGTCCAGGTTGCCGATCTGGTCCGGGTACACCGCGAGGTACTCCTCCCGCTGTTCCTGCGTCAGACCGGCCCACCACGCCTTCCGTTCGGCCGGGCTCGCAGCGCGCGGGATGGCGTCTTTCAGGTATCCGCGCGCCGCTCCCCGCACGGCTGCCGCGTCCGTCGCCGCGTCCGTCCAGGTGGCGTCGGGGACCTTCAGCCCCTCCTCGGCCTTCAACTTCCGCAGGATCCGCGCGTACCGCCAGTCGATCTCCGCGGCCGTCCGTACGGCCTTCTCCACCCGGTCCGCGATCTCCTGCGCCTTCGCCGCATGCGGGTTGGGTGCGACGAGCCCCGAGGACTGCAGCAGTCCCGGTAGCCCGCGTCCGCTCGCTGTCCCGCCCGGCAGCGGCTTCCCGTCGATCAGGCCTTCACCGGCCTCGGGGTACGTCACCGACCCGTCCGGGTGCACCGTGAACCTCAGGGCGTCCGCATCGCCCAACGCCCCCTGGAGCGCCCGCTGCTGGGCCCGCATCTCGTGCGCCAGGCTGTTCAGCGCGGTACGGAGCAGGCCGCACTCCGTGTACACGTACTGGAAGTTCCGGCTCAGCTGCCGCAGCCGCGCCACCGCCGCATCGGCCGCTTCGCCCTGCTGCGTACCGTGCAAGCCGTTCATCATCTGCTTGTCGATGCTGTCCCGGCCCGCGTCGGCCCGGTTGCTCGCCCGGCCCCACCCGTCGGCGGCGCCCTCCAGCTCGGCGCACTTCAGGTCGCGTAACTGCGACCACGTGAGCGTCGAAGTCACCGCCCACCGCCGCGCGCCGCCACCGGTGCGAAGGACTGCCTCACGGCCTCGTTCGTCTCGCCCTGGGCGCGGGCGACGTCCCGCAGATTCCCGGCGAGGCTCCGGCACTCGCCGCGCGCGGCTTCGATCCGCCGCTGCCACGACTCCCGTACGGCGCCCAGTTCGGTCAGTGCCTCCAGTCCGGCGGTCCCCGCCACGACGCCTTCGTGCGCGGTCTCCAGCTCGGACTTCACCGGACCCAGCTGCGTGTGCAGCGCATCCGCTCCCCCGGCGGCCCGCATCCAGGGTCCGTCGCTGTGCTTCAGCTCATCCCCGCCACCACCGCCTCCCCCTGCCCCGCCCAGATCACGCAGCCTCTGCCTCTGCCCGCCCACCACGGCCACACCGCTCACCCCGCTCCTTGATCGTGGAGCGGCACTGTGCCAAATCCGGCGCACCCGACACGCCGACCGCAGCAGCCCCCGGGACAGGCGTACGGCCCTGAATCCCAAGGCCCTACGCCCGCCTCACCGCCAGCAGGAATCACCCGAATGGTGGGCAGTCGAACCCCCGGTCAACGATCCGAACGCGGACCTCTGTCGAGCCGGACGACCCTCCCGACAAGCGATCAAGTTCGATGCACCGCTCAAGGCGCCACTCAAGGCACCGTTCGATGACAGATCGAAAAGACGCGTATGGACCATATAAGGCCAAGTCAATACCAATAACACACATTTCCCATGGTTTCATCTCGCCATGGAGGAGATCAGATGATGACTGGAGACAAACAGGCGGCCACGTCTCGGCGAAGCCTGCTGGCCGCTGCCGCACTGGCACCGGTGCTGGCCGCGGCAGGGCCGGCCGCCGCTCGCGCGATGCCCGACGGTGCGACCGGGGCCTGGCCTCACATGCGGGTCAAGCCGGTGACCACCACCATGGCGGACTGGGCGGCCGTAGCGAACGTGCTGGGCCGCAGCGGCAACCTGCTGCGAGGGACGACGTACCACACCCCCTTCCCCCGCGACGATCTTCGCGTCGTCGTCGAGGGCGACATCGTCATCACACCCGAGCTCGCACTCGGTGCGCACGTGGCCTTCGTCCGCTACGCCGACGGCAGCACGATGTGCATGGGTGATGTGGCGGTCACCGAGAGGGAACTGCAGCGGGTGATCGACGCCTGGCAGGCAAACGGAATCGCGCTGACCGCGCTCCATAAGCATCTGCCCGCCCACAGCCCCGACATCTGGTGGGTCCACGTCCACGGACACGGGCATGACGAACTGGCCCTGGCGCACGGCCTGCGCGCGGGATTCGAACGCACCGGCATCCCGCCGGCGACACCGTCCGGCCCGCCGAGCCCCGTCGACCTGGACATTGCCGGAATCGAAGCTGCGCTGGGCGCCGAGGGTTCCAGCGACGGCGTGGTCTACAAGGCCGTCTTCGCCCGCCGCGAGACGATCTGCGACGGCCATATGGAACTGCCCTCCGGTCTTGGCGCGACCAGCGCGTTCATCTTCCAGCCGCTGGGAAACGGCAGGGCAGCGCTCAGCGGCGACTGCGTCATGCTCGCCGAGGAGGTCCCGCACGTACTGGGAGCTCTGCGACGCGGCGGGATCGAGCTCGTCGAGCTGCACAACCACCACCTGTCGGAAAGCCCCCGTCTCTTCTTCACCCATTTCTGGGCCGTGGGCGACGCCGTCGAGCTCGCCGAAGGGCTGCGCCCCGCAGTGGATGCCACCAACGTGGTGCCGACCAGCGGCGTATGACGAACAGACGGCGGATTGCCGCCCCCACGGCATCCCCGCGCTGCCGGTGACGGTTCCTCGCTGTCGGCTGCCCCGCCCCCACCCGCCCCGCAGGCCATCACCGGGGGCGGGCCGCGACCCCTGCATGTGGGCCAATTGCCCCACAGCGGTGCGTGCCCCGGCGGTCGGCGGGGTACCCACGACATACCTATGCCCTACTTCATCCCGGTAGGTGCTGCATCGCCCCTCAGAACCCATTTCTGGAGCTCCGTATGGAACCAGTCACCACCTCGCGGGACTGCCCGTTCGACTATGCCGAGGCCCTCGAATTCGACCCGCTGCTCAGGCAGCTGCAGTCCGAAGAACCTGTTGCCCGCATCCGGCTGCCCCACGGCGACGGAGAGGCATGGCTCGTCACCGGCTACGACGACGTGCGCACGGTGACCACCGACCGGCGTTTCAGCCGCAGCGCCATCATCGGCAAGGACTTCCCGCGCATGACTCCTGAACCCATCGTTCAGGACGAGGCGATCAACGTGATGGACCCACCGGCCAGCAGCCGTCTGCGCAGCCTGATCTCCAAAGGCTTCGCGCCGCGCCACATGGAACGCATGCAGGTCCGCACCCAGCGTGTCGTCGATGAGCTGCTGGACCGGATGGAGGAGCACGGTTCGCCCGCCGACCTCTTCGAGCACCTGGCCGCCCCGCTGCCCCTGACCACTATCTGCGAGGTCCTCGACATTCCCGAGGACGACCGCTCACAACTGCGTGCGCACGCGCGGACCATGATGGACACGACCATCGAGAACCGGGACGACGCGGTACGGGCCAAGGCCGACCTCCGCGCCTACTTCAGCACGCTGACGGCGGACCGGCGCGAGAACCCGGGCGACGACCTGATCAGTGCGCTGGCCACCGCCCGCGACGGGGACGAGCTCCTCAACGACCAGGAACTGACCGTCATGGCCATGGTCCTGCTCATCACGGGCCAGGACACCACGACGTACCAGATCGGGAACATCGCCTACACCCTGCTCACCCGGCCCAAGGAGCTCGCCATGCTGCGCGAGCGTCCCGAGATGCTCCCGCAGGCCATCGAGGAGCTGTTGCGCTTCATCCCCTTCCGCAAGGGTGTCGGCATCCCCCGCGTCGCCCTGGAGGACGCGGAGCTGAGCGGGGTGAAGATCCGAGCAGGAGACATCGTGCACGTCTCCTACCTGACGGCCAACCGGGACGGCAGGAAGTTCGACCGGCCCGACGAGCTGGATCTGGAACGCAACGGTCCGTCCCACATGACCTTCGGCTGGGGCGGCCATCACTGTCTCGGCGCCCCGCTCGCCGCCACGGAACTCCAAGTCGCACTCGGAACCCTTCTGGAACGCTTCCCGGACCTCAGGCTGGCGAAGCCGGCCGAAGAAGTGCGTTGGAACAAGACGTCGATCTGGCGCTATCCCCTCGCACTCGACGTCACCTGGTGACATCGATAACTCAGCAAGACACCGACCCCTCCCGCCCGGCAACGAGGGCGGCGCCGATCGAGTGAACCAGCGCCACAACGGCGCGCGGACACCGGTGGGGCCGCCCCGCCGGTGTGGTGCCACGCCCCGCCCGGCGCGGTGCGTCCCGCCCCTCACGGGACGCGCCGCCGGCGGCGGGACGGGTCGCGTGCGGGCCGGAAAGCACCCGGTGCCGGGCCCGCTCACCGTCACCGGGGAAAGGGCTGTCATCGACCCCGGAAGGGCTGTGACCGGCCCGGCACCACCCCGGGAGACCGGCAGAGCCCGGAGCCATCGGGGCCGCCCCGACAGCGCGTTCTGCCCGAAATGCGACCCTCATCCGCCTGCCGTAGCGTGATGCGAGGGCCAGCCAAGGTATGGCGGAAAACCCTCTGTCCATACGCGGTGAGAACTTGGTCATTCGTCGGTCGGCCCGTCCGCGCCCGCTCCAGGGGCATCCCATCTCGGCACCGCAACCACCAACGACCCGCTTCGCGCAATTCCGCGCGTACCGCGCCGCAGTGGCGGCCGTCCGCCGGCGGATGCCCCGGATCCGTTCAGGGCTCGGCCGTGTGGACCACCGTCCGCTAGGAGGAGATCCATGGCGGTACTCTGCAAGCCGGCAATCGCAGTTCCCGAGTACGTCATCACCAAGGACGAAACACTCGAACTGGCACAACGATTGCACGGCGACCATCCGCAGCTCAGTCTCGTCCTCCGTCTGATCGAGAACACCGGTGTGCAGAAACGGCATCTGATCCAGCCGATCGAAAAGGTGCTGGAACACCCGGGGTTCGACGCCCGCAGCATCGTCTACGAGGCGCAGACCAAGGACCGAGTGCCGGCTGTTGTCCGCCAGGCACTCGACCAGGCGGAACTCGAGCCGTCACAGATCGACTTGATCATCTACGTCTCCTGCACCGGCTTCATGATGCCTCCGCCGACTGCATGGCTCATCGGCAAGATGGGCTTCCGGCCGGAGACACGACAGATGCCGATCGCCCAACTCGGCTGCGCCGCAGGCGGTGCGGCCGTCAACCGGGCCCACGACTTCTGCACGGCCTACCCGGACGCCAACGTCCTCATCGTCGCCTGCGAGTTCTGCTCGCTGTGCTACCAGCCCACCGATCTGGGTGTCGGATCCCTGCTGTCCAACGGCCTGTTCGGCGACGGAATCGCCGCGGCAGTGGTACGGGGCAACGGCGGCACCGGGATCCGCCTGGAACGCAACGGCTCGTACATCATCCCGGAAACCGAGGACTGGATCTCCTACGCCGTCCGGTCCACGGGCTTCCACTTCCAGCTCGACAAGCGCGTGCCCGGGACCATGGAACCGCTCGCCCCGGCCCTCAAGGCCGTCGCGGAGCAGCACCAGTGGAACGCCAGCAAGCTGGACTTCTACATCATCCACGCGGGTGGTCCGCGCATCCTGGACGACCTGAGCCTCTTCCTCGACGTGCCGCCCGAGGCGTTCCGCTTCAGCCGGGCGACGCTCACCGAGTACGGCAACATAGCCAGCGCGGTGGTACTCGATGCCCTGGCCCGCATGTTCGACGAGGCATCAACCCTCCACGGCCAGCGGGGCATAATGGCCGGCTTCGGACCGGGCATCACCGCCGAGATCTCCCTGGGCACCTGGACCTCGGAGCCCGAGGCGGAGGGCTGAGCCGCACAACAGCATGGTGTGCCCGCCCGGCGGCAACCCGACCGGGAAGCCCCGCGAACACACCACCCCGACCCCCGGTCCTCAGGCGCCTTGCGCAGCTTGAGGACCGGGGGCAGTACGTGCGGGCGGCCCCGTCGTATAGCTCTCGACATCCACCGGGCCGTCGGCCACGACCCCGCCCCGGACACCACCGTCACGCTCATCAACGCCTGGTGGGCAGCGTGGATCGCGCACATGGCGGGATCCGCGATGGTCACCTCCGCGAGCTACGCCGACTCCGTCGTTCTCTCAGTGGCGAGCCAGGCTCTGTATCTGATCGCCGCGGTGTTCGTCATCCTGGTCATCCAGCGGATCACCGCCGCGCAGACGAAGGCCGTCGCCATGTACGCACCGGTCGCGGTGCCGGCCGCCTGAGCGCCTTGGAACGGTTACGCGTCGGTCGGCACCGAGTGGTGGGGCCGCCCGGCCCGAGACCCGCATCCGACGCCTGCCGGCACCTGCGCAAGCCGACTTCACGGGTTCGGGTTCAGTCGCGCGGAAGCCGCATCGCCAGGCCGTCGAGGACGACTTCCAGGCCGTAGGCGAACTTGGTTTCGCGGATCTCGCCGGGGTCGAGAGCCATGGGAGCGGCGTACGAGTCGGCGAGGTGGTCGTGGCCGGCCGCGGCCCGCTGGGCGGCGGGCATGAGCCGGGCGATGAAGGCGGCCTCGGTCTCGCCGAAGCGGGCGACCGTGGTGAGCCAGGCCGCCTCCGTGGTGCTCATGCCGATGACGTAGGACAGGACGGTGTCGATCGCACGGCTCGGCTCGGGAAAGCCGGCGGCCGTGAACAGAGCGGCCAGCCGCTCGGAGAAGGACATGAGGTTCGGGCCCAGGTAGGCGAGGCCCGCCTGCCCCAGGACCGAGGACAGCCACGGGTGGCGCAGGGCCGTCGCCCGGAAGGACCGGGCGGCCTCCGTTGCGGCGGCGCGCCAGTCGGGGCTGTCCGCCTTGAGGTCTCCCCCGACGAAGTCCGGCGAGGGGACGACGATCTCGGCGGCGACCTCGTCCACCGCGAGCTCCATCAGCTCGTCCTTGGTCGCGACGTGCCGGTAGAGGGAGGTCGCGCCGGCGTTCAGGCGGGCGCCGAGCTTGCGCATGCTCAGTGCCTCGATGCCCTCGGCGTCCAGCATGGCGATCGCCTCGCGGACGATCGCGGCCCGGCTGAGTGCGGGCTGGTCGGGCGCGGGCTGCTGCCGGGCCCACACGGACGGGATCGGGTTCGACCTGGCGGCCATGGCCCTCCTTCAAGGCGTACAGCGTTCGCATCCAGCGTACAGGGAAGGAGTCTTGCGAACACTGTACTCAGCTGCGTACAGTGTTCGCATCGAAGGAACAGCGTGCGCAGCCGAAAGGAAATCCCATGGAAACCCGCAATCCCCGCCGCTGGTGGATCCTCATCGTGCTGTGCCTCAGCACGCTGGTCCTGGTGATCGACAGCATGGCGCTGACCGTCGCGGTGCCGTCGATGACCGAGGACATCGGCGCGAGCGCCCAGGACATCCAGTGGATCCTCGACTCCTACATCCTGGTCTTCGCCGGGCTCCTGCTCACCTCCGGCAGCCTCGGTGACCGGTTCGGCCGCCGAAAGATCATGATCATCGGCCTGCTGCTCTTCGGGGCGGCGTCGCTGGCCGCGACCTTCTGCACGAACCCCGGCGAGGTGATTGCAGCCCGGATCGCGATGGGCGTCGGTGGAGCACTGATCATGCCCTCGACGCTGTCGATCCTCATCACCGTCTTCGACGAGGAGGAACGCCCCAAGGCGATGGCGGCGTGGGGCTCGGTGTCGATGCTCGGTCTGGTCGGCAGCCCGGTGCTCGGCGGCGTGCTGATCGACCACTTCTCCTGGCACTCGATCTTCTTCATCAACGTCCCGGTCGTCGCACTGGCCGTCCTGGCGGCCCTCATCCTCATGCCGGAGTCGAAGGGGCCGTGGCAGAAGCCCGACCCGCTCGGCGCGGTGCTGTCCGCGGCCGGCATGACCGCCCTGATCTGGTGGATCATCGAGCTCCCGCAGCACGGCGCCTTCGGCGGCCGCTCGGCGATCACCCTGGCCGTCGCGGTCATCGCCCTCGGCGGGTTCGTGGTCTGGGAGAACGTCACCCCCGCGCCGATGGTGCCGCTGGTCCTGTTCAAGCACCGCAACTTCAGCGGCGGTTCGCTCTCGCTGACCCTCGTGCAGATCGGCAACGGCGGCCTGCTGCTGGTGCTCACCCAGTACCTGCAGTTCGTCCTCGGCTACTCGCCGGTCAAGGCGGGCCTCGCGTTCGTGCCGCTGGCCGTCGCCGCACTGATCGGCAACACCGCCGGCGCCGGACTCGCCGCGAAGATCGGCAACCGCCTCCTGGTGCTGGCAGGGATGCTCGTCATGGCCTCCTCCTTCGCGCTGCTGACCACCGTCTCGGCAGACTCCGGCTTCACCGTCCCGGCGGTCGCGCTCGGACTGCTCGGCCTCGGCGCCGGCCTCGCGATGCCGGCCGCGGTCGGCGCACTGATGGGCACCATCCCGCCGGAGAAGGCCGGCGTCGGCTCCGCCCTCAACGACACCATCCAGCAGGCCGGTACAGCGCTCGGCATCGCGATCCTCGGGTCGCTGCTGACGAGCGGCTTCCGCAGCGAGATGCCGGCCGACGCACCCGAGCAGGCCAAGCAGTCGATCGTCGGCGCACTGGCCGCCGCCCACGGCGACACCGGCCTCGTCCACGCCGCCCGGGAGGCGTTCACCGCCTCGATGTCGACCACCTTCACCATCAGCGCGATCGGCGTCCTCGCCGCCGCCCTCCTGGCCACCCTGGTCATGCGCGACACCAAGCCCGAGCCGGCCGCGGACCGGGCGGACGAGCCCGAACTCGTCGCCTGACGCTGTCACAAAGCGGCGCCCACCAGCGGGGCCTCATCCACTTCGTCGGACGAGGCCCCGCTACCCGTGTCCCCACTCTTCCTCCGCCTTCGCTGCGCACTCCACCCAGAGCAGCTTTCCGCCCTGCCCCGGCAGGCCGCCGCGCATCGGGTACGCGCCCCAGCAGTCCGCCCAGAGGGTCACGAGGTAGAGCCCGCGGCCACGTTCGGCGAGCTCCGCCGGGGCCTCCGCGCTCCATTCGAACGGTGCCGGGATGTGCGGGTTGGTGTCCCAGACGCTCAGCCTGATCCGATGCCGCCCGGCATCGCGCAGACGTAGGGAGTACGGGCCCTCGGAGTGCAGGTACGCGTTGGTCACCAGCTCGCTCACCAGGAGTTCGGCAGTTTCGGTGAGCTCACTCATGCCGTGTACGCGCAGGACGGTACGGAGGGTGGTGCGGGCTACGCCGGGGGCACGGGGATCCTGTGGGAGTTGAAGGGTGTACGACCAGGGCGGCGTTACGGTGGCCGGAACCATGGAAGTCTCCGATCGCGGAGGGAAGTTGGATCGTGCGTTTCTGGTTGCCCGGTGACGAGGCCGCTCCGTCGAGCGGGGTGCTTCCGGGCGGGTGGCCTGGATCAGAGACTAGGGTTCCGCAAGGATTCTTTGCACCTGTTGACCGGAATCCTTGAAGAGATCCACTCGTGTGAGTGACAGACCAACTCGGTAGTTTCCTGAGGAGAGTTCGAGATGGCAGGCAGGGCCGCCCCTACCGCGCGCCGCACCCGACTCGGCACCGAGCTGCGCAAACTGCGCGAGCGGGCCGGGATGACCACCACGCAGGCAGCAGATCTCCTCGGCACCAGTTCCGGGCAGTTGAGCAACATCGAGGTGGCGCGATTCGGGGTGAGCGCCGACCGCGTACGCGTCATGGCCCACACCTACTCGTGCACGGATCCAACGCTGATCGAAGCTCTAGTCGCCATGACTGGTGACCGCAGACGTGGCTGGTGGGAGGAGTACCGGGACATCCTGCCGCCCAAACTCCTCGACCTCGCCGAGATCGAGCACCACGGCACCAGTCTCCACGCGGCGCACAGCATCCACATCCCTGGGCTGCTGCAGACGGTCGATCACGCTCGGGAGATCTACCGGCAGGCCGTGCCCGAGATGTCACCGCCTGAGATCGAGCACCGCGTCTCGTACCGCATCAAACGCCAGGCGGTGTTGTACGAGCAGGACGCCGCCCCCTATCACGCGGTCATTCATGAAGCTGCGCTCCGCATGCGGTTCGGGGGCCCAGGTGTGGCCCGCGCCCAGCTTCAGCACTTGCTGAAAGTGAGCGAACGGAGCCACGTGGCCATGCGAGTGATCCCGTTCGAAGCCACGTACTACCCGGGCTCGGGTCAGTCGCTGTACTACGTACGCGGACCGGTGCCCGCACTCGATACCGCCCAGCTCGACCAGTCCCACGGTCCGGTGTTCATCGACTCCGAGGCCCAGCTGTCGCAGTACCGCCTCCTACTCGATCGGCTCGACGCGGCTGCGCTGAGCCCCGAGCAGTCGCGGGAACTTGTCCACAACATCGCCCAGGACCTGTGAAAGGAACAGAGATGGCCACATCCGCCTGGCAGAGGTCGTCCTATTGCGCGCAAGGCGAGGCCTGCATACACGTCGCCGCCACCGACAACACGATCAACGTCATGGAGAGCGGCGACCCAACCGGCGCGATACTCCACGCCACTCCCGCCGCCTGGGCCGCCCTCATCCGGACCGTCAAGGACACCGCCCACCATGACTGACCGGGCGATCCCCGCCGAACTCACCTGGGTCCGCGCCGTTCCCGAGGGCGAAGAGGGTCCCGGCCCCTGGATCGAGCTCGCCTTCGGCCCCGACGGGCTCGTCCACCTGCGAGAGACCGGCGACTCGACCAACATCGTCACGACCACCCGGGCGAGATGGGAGGCCTTCGCCAAGGGCGTCATGGCCGGCGAGTTCGACCACTTCGCCGAACTCGGCAGCCAGGGCCCGGCCACCTCGTCCTGATTGCTCGACGCCGGCCTGCCGGTCCGCACAAGCCGGCGGGCCGGGTGTCAGCGCGCCCGGGTCCGGATCGCCGAGGTGACGGGTACCGGTGGAACCGGGGTCTGATCGTCCGACCAGCGCATATTCACTACGCAACGAACCTGTCCGCGCATTGAACTCGCTGCTGTCCGGGCAACAACAGAGCACGTCGTCACCGTCAGGCCCCGGCAGCAAGGACTGATCCATGAACCGTCTCGCGCACTCGATCAACATCACGGAAGACGTACCGGGGCGGATTCTGCACTGGAACTTCTTCATCGGCGGCCACTTGAGCGCCTCGGTACCCGTACGCCTCGTCGAGCGCACGGACGAGGGCCAACTGGTGTGGATGGAGACAGGCGCGCCCATGTGGCGCACTGAGCTCCCGGGCGGCGCACATCTTCGCGACATCGCCCCGGACGCCCGACCCGCCGCCGGATACCCGGTGGTACCCGGCCGCTGGCCGATGGGCAGCGCCCTGTTCTATCAGCCCACCGGCGCCGCGCATTCCGTACTCTGGCTCTTCGGCCGCAGGGGGAAGTTCCGTGGTTGGTACGTGAATCTGGAGCGCCGCGTCCACCACGGCGACGACATCGACATCGCCGACCACGAGCTCGACATCAACGTGGCGCCGGACCGCTCCTGGCAGTGGAAGGACGAGCAGTCCTTCGCCGAGAAGACCGGCCACCCCGTCTACTGGTCGGCCGATGAAGCGGCAGCCATCCGAGCCGAGGGCACAAGAGTCGCACGGCTCGCCGAGGCCGGAACCTTTCCCTTCGACGGCTCCTGGTGCGACTTCCGGCCGCCGAGGACCTGGACGACACCGCCTCGCCCGCCGGGGCCCCGCCGCCCCATTCTCTGACTGCCCCACAATCCGCCTGCCCTGATGGGTGCAGTTACGGATAGGAAGCGGGCCTCGGCCAGGGTGGCGGGATGCCGATCGTTGCCCGGGGTCACCCTCCGTGATACACAGAGTAACCATATATATGTGGTCACACACCGATTCGATCCGCAGGTCAGGGCGGTCGGACCGGTCAAACGTGCGAGATCCCATGAAAGAGAGCCGTCAAGTCGTCGTACCAGGACGGTTTCATCAGCGAAGATAGAGAGCGACCCGTGCCGTGTGGCAGGGGCAGTGAACTACCCAACAGGGGCGGTGACTTACATGGTCCTGGCAGCTGACACTGATAAGGGCGGTATCAGCACCATCATCAACGGCATCGCGCCCAAGTGGGGGCCGTTCGGAGCCCTGGGCGACGAAGCCAAGGTGATGATCGAGGTCGTCATGGCCGTTGCCATCCTGCTCTGCTTCGGCATCGCCATCTGGGGAGCGGCCAAGCAGCGCATCGGTGCGACGGCGTTGCGCGACACGTTCAGCGCAGAACAGGGCAAGGGTCTGATTGTTGCCGGTTTGACCGGTGTGTTCATCATCGGATCGCTGGGGACCCTGTTCACCATCGTCTACGGCATGGCCATCTAGCCATCTGTCAGCCTGGCCGGACGCGCCGTCCCCGCCTCGGTTGCGCTCCCACACCACCCGTCCGTCGTGCCCACCGACAGAGGTTGCGTCTCCCTGATGTCGAGTCACCACACCGCGCCCACACAGGAACCAGCACGGCTACCGTCGTACCACGCGGAATCGCACATGGTTGAGGGGGCCTACGCGGCATGAGTCTCGGCGACGACGGCTACGGCGGCGATTCGCGCTCGGGCCGTACAGACGATGGATACAGCACCCTCGGCGGTACGCGCCAGACCCGTACCCGATTCGCCGACGGCACAAGCGGCGACGGCTACGGCAGCAACCGCCGCCCGGCCCGCAGTTCGCGGTCCCTGACCATGGTGGTCGGCGTGGTCGTTCTGCTCGTCGCGGCTATCGCGTTCGCGAACATGGGCGGGGGCGGCGACGACAGCGGCTCCTCCGGCGGTAGCGGCGGCAGCAAGGCGGGGGCGGCGCCCACGGCGGCGACGGGCACGAAGCCGGTGACGGGGAAGAACGGCACGATCGCGTCGGGGTTCGCGCATAACGAGCAGGGGGCGCAGAGCGCAGCGACCAATTACGCAGTGGCGCTGGGTTCTGCCGAGATGTTCAACGCCACCGCACGCCGGGGAATCCTGCAAGCCACCCACGACCCGGCTGTCGTCGAGCGTCTCCAGACCGACATGGACAAGGCGTACTCCGCAAGTCTCTTCAAGAACGTCGGGCTGAACGAAGACGGCAGCACACCCAGTGGGCTGACGTTCGTCTCCCGGACAGTGCCCGTGGGCACCAAGGTGGTCAAGCAGAGCGACGACACGGCCACCGTCGAGGTTTGGTGCACAGGCCTTGTCGGAATGGCCGGGCAGGGATCCACCAAGCCCGTCACCGAAACCTGGTTCACCATCACCGAGAACCTGAAGTGGGTCCAGAACGACTGGAAGATCGAGTCGTCGAACCAGACAGAGGGCCCGACGCCGGTCACCGGCGACAACCGGGCATCGACTGCAGACGACATCGCCGGTGCGGTTGAGGAGTACGGAGGCTTCACCTATGCCCGTTAGCCGTCACTCCCGCGCGATCTCACTCGCGACTGTCCTGGGCAGCCTCCCAGCCACGGTCCTCCTTTTGGCGTCCCGTGCCTCCGCAGCACCCACTCCGACACCAAGCCCGTCGCCGAGCAAGAGCAATAACGCCTGCGACCTCATCGTCGGCCTTGCCAAGGACTACTGCGAAAACGGCGACGCCGGCAGCCCCAGCACCACTTCTCCCGACGACGCCGCCAACGCCCTCGACCCCCTGTCCTCCCTCGCCCGCGGCTGCGCCGACGCCGCCGCCTGGATCGTCGGCAAGCTCAGCGAGGCAGTCAAAGGCACCGCGAACGTCGACTTCACGAACCCCAAGTTCCTGCAGCAGTACGCGGTCATCTTCGCCGCCTCCACCGTGCTCACCCTCGTCCTCTGGCTGCTCGCCGTCGCCAAGCGCGCCGTCCGTGGCGTTCCGGTGGCCACCGCGATCTCCGAGGCTGTCGGGTTCCTCTGGCTGACCGTGCTCGCGTCCGCGTTCACGCCGCTCATCCTCTACACGGTCGTCTCGGCGACCGACGGGGTGACCGACGTCATCGCGTCCTCCTCCGGCGGGCAGACCGATGTCTTCTTCGGGTCGTTCGCCGAGGCGCTGAGCAAGGGCTCCGACATCGGCGGCGGGCCGATCATGCTGATCGTCGTCTCGCTCGTGTCGATCCTCGCCGCGGGCGTGCTCTGGCTGGAGCTCGTGATCCGGGCGGCCCTGCTGTACGTGGGTGCGCTCCTCGGCGTCGTCGTCTATTCGGGTCTCGTCGACAAGAACATGTGGGGCCACGTCCGCCGCTGGGCAGGCATCATGATCGCGGTGATCATGGTGAAGCCGGTCATCGTCATCGTGCTCGGACTGGCCGGCGCGCTCTCCTCCGACGACGGACCGAACGCGTTCTCCGCCGTCGTCTCCGGCCTCGCCATCATCCTGCTCGCAATCTTCGCCTCGGCAATGATCTACCGCTTCGTCCCTGGCTTCGGCGACGAGATCCAGGGCGCCCGCACCAACCGTAAGCAGGCCACCGACGGCGCCCAGGCCGCCGCCCTGATCAGCTCCCCTGCCGCTCTCGTCTCCCAGGGCATCAAGACCCACAGCAGCCGCAGCGGCGGAGACAGCGGCGGACAGGGCGGCGGCAACAGCGGTGGCAGGCCCGCCAACCCGGTCAGCGGCGGGGTGGCCGCGCACAGCTCCCGTAACAGCGCCGGAAGCGGGTTCGGCGGCGGATCTGTCCCCTCCGCCGCACCTCCGCCCCGCAGCGGATCGGGGCCCACCTCGGGCACCCCGCACAGCAGCCGCGCCACGCGAGGCGGCGGTACAGGCAACTCAGGCAACAACCGCACAGGAGGTGGAGGGCGTTGACGACCCAGTCCCATCCGGTCACGCCTCGCCGTACGTATCTGATCGGCCGGGCACGGCCGAACGCGATCGTCGGCAAGAACCGCGAGACCGGCGAGATCGCGCTGATCATCGTCGGCGCGTTCCTCGGCATGATGAGCGGGCTGATCGTCCCCGTCCTGTCCCTGCGGATCGTGTTCCTCACCGGCTTCCCGCTGATGGCGCTGGCCATGGTGTACGTCCCGTACAAGCACCGCACCTTCTACAAATGGTTCGAGATCGACCGCAGCTTCAAGCGGTCCCTGCGCCGCGGCACCACGTACCGATCCACCGCCATGGAAGCCGGCGTACGGGCCGACGGCCGCGAGATCGAGATCGGGCCGCCCCCCGGCATCGGCCGGATCAACTGGCTGGCCGCGCCCTTCGGCCCGGACGAGATCGCCGTGCTGCTGCACGCCGACCGCCGCACCGTCACCGCGGCGATCGAGATCGAGGGGCCGGGCGTCGGGCTGCGCGACAGCGAGGACCAGGAGGCGCTGGTCGACCGCTTCGGCACACTCCTCAAGCATGTGGCCAACGGTGACGGCTTCGTGACCCGTATTCAGATGCTGGCCCGTACCCTCCCCGCCGACCCCGACGCACACGCCAAGGACGTCGCCCAGCGCGGCGACAAGGCGGCTCCGGGCTGGCTGCAGGAGTCGTACGACCAGCTGCAGTCGATGGTCTCCACCTCCAGCGAACAGCACCGTGCCTACCTCGTCGCCTGCATGCACTTCAACCGCGAACTGGCCGCCGAGGCGAACGCCATGGCCCGCGCCGCCCGCCCGCAGGCCGGCCGTAAGCTCGACCGGGACGCGGGCCTCGCCGTCGTCATGGCGCGCGAACTGACCGACATCTGCGCCCGCCTCGCCGAGGCGGACATCCGGGTGCGCCAGCCGCTGGGCCAGAGCCGGCTCGCCTCGCTCGTGCACTCGATGTACGACCCCGACCACCCCATCGACCACATCCAGGCGATGACCAAGCGCAACGCCTGGCCCGCCGAGCTGGACGCCGTCGAGCCGACGTTCCTGCAGGCCAAGACCCGCGAGTCGACGACCCGTGCGCCCTGGTGCCACGCCACGGCCTGGGTGAAGGAGTGGCCGATGACGCCCGTCGGCGTCAACTTCCTGGCCCCTCTCCTCGTGCACACCCCGGACGTCATCCGTACCGTCGCGGTCTGCATGGACCTCGAACCCACCGAGGTCGCCATCGAGCGGATGCTCACGGAGAAGACGAACGACGAGGCCGAGGCGAGCCGCCAGGCCAAGATGAACCGGACCGTCGACCCGCGCGACATCGCCGCCCACGGCCGGCTCGACCAGCGGGGTGAAGATCTCGCGAGCGGCGCGGCCGGGGTGAACCTCGTGGGGTACATCACCGTGTCGTCGCGATCACCCGAGGCCCTCGCCCGCGACAAGCGGACGATCCGGGCCTCGGCCGGCAAGTCGTACCTGAAGCTGGAGTGGTGCGACCGCGAGCACCACCGCGCCTTTGTGAACACACTGCCGTTCGCCACCGGCATCCGTCGCTAACCGAGAGGGCAGTCACGCCATGCGAGATCCTCTGTCCGCGTTGTCGGATGCCTTCACCTCCTTCCTCTTCGGGAAGGTGGAGACGACCAGGCTGCCCGTACGAACCTCGACCGGGCAGGCCCAGGCCGTCTACCTGCCCACCGCGGCCCCCGGCCTCGGCGACTCAGGCGTGATCATCGGCCGCGAGGTGTACTCCGGCAAGGGCTACATCTACGACCCCTTCCAGCTGTACGGACAGCAGCTCCCCGCCCCGCACTGGCTGGTGCTCGGGGAGTCCGGGAACGGCAAGTCCGCGCTGGAGAAGACGTACGTGCTCCGCCAGCTCAGGTTCCGCGACCGCCAGGTCGTCGTCCTCGACGCGCAGGGCGAGGACGGCGTCGGCGAGTGGAACCTCATCGCCCAGGAGCTCGGCCTCACCCCCATCCGGCTCGACCCGACCGCGGCCCTGAACGGCGGCATCCGGCTCAACCCGCTCGACCCCTCGATCACCACGACCGGCCAGCTCGCCCTGCTCCGTACGATCATCGAAGTCGCGATGGGTCACGGCCTCGACGAACGCTCCGGCTTCGCGCTGAAGGTCGCGCACGCCTACGTCAACCAGACCATCAGCGACCGGCAGCCGGTACTCACCGACATCGTCGAGCAACTGCGCCACCCGGAGCCCGAGTCGGCCGAGGCGATGAACGTCGACATAGACGACGTACGGGCCTGGGGCCTCGATGTCGCCCTTGTCCTGGACCGGCTGGTCGACGGTGACCTCCGTGGCATGTTCGACGGCCCGACGTCGGCCGGCATCGACCTGGACGCTCCGCTGATCGTCTTCGACCTGTCGCACATCGACCGGAACTCGATCGCCATGCCGATCCTGATGGCGATCGTCGGCGTGTGGCTGGAACACACCTGGATCAGGCCCGACCGGAAGAAACGCATCTTTCTGGTCGAGGAGGCCTGGCACATCATCAACTCCCCGTTCGTCGCCCAGCTCTTCCAGCGCCTGCTGAAGTTCGGCCGACGGCTGGGCCTGTCGTTCGTCGCCGTGGTCCACCACCTCAGCGACGTGGTCGACGGCGCCGCGGCACGCGAGGCGGCGGCGATCCTGAAGATGGCCTCGACCCGGACGATCTACGCACAGAAGGCCGACGAGGCCAGAGCGACCGGGCGTGTACTCGGCTTGCCCCGCTGGGCGGTCGAGATCATTCCCACCCTCACCCCCGGCATCGCGGTGTGGGACGTCAACGGCAACGTACAGGTCGTCAAACACCTGATCACCGAGGCGGAACGCCCCCTCGTCTACACCGACCGCGCCATGACCGAGTCCTCGGCCGCAGATCTCCTGCCGGAGGACGTACGAGCCGCGGAGCTGGAGGCGGAGCAGCGCGCGGCACGCATCGAGCACCAGCAACGACTGAACGAGTCGTCCGAGTCAACGGTGGCATGACATGGCGGGAAGCACAGAACAGCAGGCCGGACCGGGCACCGGCGGTGTCCCGGACGGTCTGCTGGTCGGCCTGCTGGGCTTCCTGCTCGGGCTGACGATCCTCGTCTGGACGGCCACCGGCCTGTCCGGACTGTTCACGCACGGCGCCTGGCCGAAGGGCGTGACCTTCACCGAGACCCCGCTGGCCATACGTCGACTGGCAGGGTCCCCGCACGACATGACCGCCGTCTGGCCCGGCACGCCGGCGGGCGAGCTCTCCGGATACGGGTTGTTCTGGGGTCTGTTCATCGGCGAGCTCATGGTGCTCATGGTGCTGACGGTGTTCGTGATGGGCGTGGTGACCCGCTGGCGAGTGGTACGGGCACGCCGTCGGGAAGAGCGCCGTCAGAAACGTCATGACGAGCGTTACACGGAGCACACTCGGCACGCAGAACCCGCCGCGGTGGAAGCGGTGGAAGCAACTGTCCCTGTGACGCAGTCTCCTGCCCCTGAGCCGGCCCCCGCGACCACGGCCACAGCAACAGCAGCGCCGGCCGAGGCCGACCTGCGGACAGCACTCCTCCCCCTCACCCCGGCCGTCCCCTCCCCGCGCACGCCCCTCGTCGTCTACGGCCCGGCCGCCACTCGTCGCCCCACCGTCGTGCAGGCCATCCGGGATGCCGACGGCCCGGCCCTCGTCGTCACGTCCGACCCCACCGTCTGGGCGGAGACGAAGGACGCCCGCGCCAAGCTCGGCCCGGTCCTCGTCTACGACCCGGGTCACCTCTGCGACACCCCGGCCCGCCTCCACTGGTCTCCCACCGCCGGGTGCGAAGCACCGGACACGGCCGCCGCCCGCGCCATCGCCCTCCTCGCCCCGGTCCGGCCGCAGGCCCGTATCGACGCGATGACGGCCGAGACCGCGGAGACCCTCCTCCAGTGCTGGCTGCACGCCGCCGCCATAGACGGTCGGCCGTTCCGCCAGGTGCACCGCTGGGCCCTCGGTGGCAACGCCCATGAACCGGTACGACTCCTCCGCACCCACACCAAGGCCACCTCCGGACTCGCCGGCCTGCTGGAGTCCGCGCTCACCGGGCATCCCGAACGCCGGGAGATGGCACAGGAGCTGACGGTACGGGCGTTCGCCGCACTCTCCTCGATCCACATCCGCGAGGCCTGCACACCGAACCGATCCGATTCGCTCGCGCTGGAATCTTTTGCCGGCGAAGGGGGCACTCTTTATGTGGTAGGTGAACCCATTGAGGATCCTCGCTCCGGACCCGGTGCGATGCCCCTGCTCACCGCCCTCGCCTCACACGTGGTCGAGCACGGCCGCCGCATGGCCGCACGGTCAACCGACGGTCGGCTCGACCCACCAATGACGCTCGTCCTCGACGACGTCGCGGCTGTGGCGCCCCTTCCCCAGCTCCCGGAGCTGCTCTCGACGAACCAGGACCAGGCCCTGCCGACGCTGGCCCTGCTCCGCTCGCAGGAACAGGCCCGTGCCCGCTGGACGTCCCCGCTCCAGTCGTAACCGGCGGCTGGAACAGCAGCCAGGAACGGGACTTCAGGCAGCAGCCCCTGAACCGGACTGATCCGGTCCGGGGCGACAGCGTGCCGACCGGTACTGACGACGTCAGACGGGGCGGACGATCTCGTACTCCAGCTCCCGCGCCGTCGGATCGTGCGGTACGGCGACCGTCTCCCCGCTCGGTGCGAAACCGAACCGCCGGTAGAAGGCAGCGGCCCGCGGATTGCTCTCGTGCACGTACAGCCGCACCCGCTCGATCCGCGGCTCGCCCAGTGACCACGCCCATTCGACCCCGGCCCGGAACAACTGCTCGGCCGGCCCACTGCCCCGCGCCTCCGGCCTCACGAACACACCGACCACATGAGCCTGGTGGACCTTGGCCGGTTCACCGAACCGCAGATCCCCGTCCGGCCGCTCGACGAGCACGGTGATCGAACCCGCCCAGCTCCCGTCGGGCGCCTCGGCGATGAACTGGCGCACCTCGTCACCACCGGCCTCAGCACCACGGGCCGTGCGGCCCTGCCAGAACTCGTCGGGCTCGGCCACGGCCTGCTCATACGTCTCCAGAAAAGCCACCGGTGCCACAGGATCCTGCAGAGCGGCGAGCCGGAGCTCCTTGGCGAGCGCCCATTCCTCGGCGCGTACGGGCCGAATCACATAGTCCATACACCGATCCTGTCCCGACCCACGTCCCCCCGGCAATCGAATTCCCGCCCCCGCCCCACACCTCAACTCGTACCGTCTACTCCCGTGACAGACATGGATGGCAGGACAACCGACGAGATGGCCGGTCTGCTCTCGGCCTATGACGAGCAGATGCGAGGCGTGTCGCCCAACCCTCCGGCGGGGGTCGGCTACGAGCAGGACGGCCCTCTGACCCGGACCGTCGGCCAGTTCCGCGGCTTCATCAGCGCCCCGCGCGACGTGCAGGTACGCGGCGCCGACCTCGACGCGCTGATCGCTCGTCAGCGTGACCGATTCGCCGCCCGGGGAGAGGCGGTGGAGTGGAAGATACGCGGTCATGATCTGCCGTCCGACCTCACCGACCGCCTTCGTGCCGCGGGCTTCACGGCGGAGGCGGAGGAGACCGTCCTCATCGGCCGCGCCACGGACATGGCATCACCGCCCGTGCTCCCAAACGGCGTTGTACTCCGCCAGGTCACCGAACGTGCGGACATGCAGCGCATTGCGACACTGGAGTCGACCATCTGGGGCCAGGACCTGAGCATGATCGGTGACGACCTGGCGGGCCGCGTCGCTGCCACCCCGGACGACCTCGTCGTCCTGGTCGCCGAGGCGGACGGCGAAGTCGTATCCGCGGCTTGGCTGGCCTTCCGCACAGGCACCGAATTCGCCGGCCTGTCGGGCGGCTCGACGCTCTCCGCCTGGCGCGGGCGCGGCATCTATCGCGCGCTGGTCGCCGCCCGCGCCCAAATCGCAGCAGCTCGCGGAGTCAGCTATCTGCAAGTGGACGCGTCCAGCGACAGCGCACCGATCCTGCGCCGCCTGGGCTTCCACGCAGTGACCACCACGACCCCTTACGTATGGTCGCCGCCGCAGGAAACGGCCGGTCCGTAAACGCAGAAAAGCCCCGCACCAGAGGTGCGGGGCTTTCCCGGAATAATTGTTCGGCGGCGTCCTACTCTCCCACAGGGTCCCCCCTGCAGTAC